>CACZFE010000072.1:12484-17124 GCA_902780365.1 uncultured Spirochaetales bacterium | reverse complement strand
CCGCCTGCTTCACAGACTGCCTGATCCATCGCTTCCTGAATTTCATTTTCCTTCAGGGTCATATTATCCGCGATCGTGACCGGTACCGATGTCCCGGTTTCATTGATCCACTCACATAACTGTGCGGCAATGGCAGGATACTCCGATACATCTCCTCCGATATTGCCAAGAATCTCATTGCCAATGGAATACAGTATGATACAGGGCTCATTCACAGATTCCCGGACCATTTCCTTAATATCATATTCCGCCCAGCACATCCCGGCTTCTGCATTCAGCAGCTTATTGTCTGCCGTTACGGTTTCCCGGAAGATACTGCTGTAGTCATTTGAATTGTGATTTTTGGCGTTCGTCCAGGTATCAAATGCCTCTTCGATCACAAGAATACCGCGGCGGCTGCAGGATTCCAGAAAATACCGGTCCCGGAACACCGGATTGCCCGTGAGGACATAACGTTCCACGGAACTGGTCAGGGTATCCGACCCCTTGCGGATCAGGTCGCCGGCTTCGTCGCAGGCATCAAGATAGTTGTGAGACTGCTTCGTTTCGTCCATGTTGCGGTTCAACCGGTTCAGGTTGAAGAAGAGGAAGCCGAGCAGAAGCAGGGTCAGGATGCCGGATATCAGGATAAACAGCCTGGGGCTGAATTTGGAACACAGTTCGCGAAACAATTGTCGTCTGCCTTTCCCGGATCCACAGGGAATGAAACACTGAACTCAAATTGGCCTGGCCGGTGAATCCGAATGTTATCCCGGAAAAAACAGGACTCGTCCCAATCTTTCGATAGGCGAAATTTTTGAGTATGACCTCGGGAATACCGCGTCGGAGCTTGATGAATGGTGTAAAAAAGCCGATTTCATTTTCAACCTCGCAGGAGTGAACAGACCCAAAGACCCGAAAGAATTCAGAGAGGGGAATTTCGGATTCGCTTCAACTTTGCTTGATACGCTCAAAAAGCACAAAAACAATTCTCCCGTCATGCTTTCAAGCTCACTGCAGGCTACATTGGCAGGACGTTTCGGCACTTCGGAATACGGTCTCAGCAAAAAAGCGGGCGAAGAACTTTTCTTCGATTACGCAAAAGAAACCGGCGCGGAAGTTTTTGTCTACCGCTTCCCGAATTTAGTCGGAAAGTGGGTTAGACCAAACTACAACAGCGCAGTCGGGACATTCTGCAACAATATCGCAAACGACCTTCCGATAACGGTGAACGACCCCAATGTAGAACTTGAAATGCTTTTCATCGACGACCTCATCGAAGAGATGCTTGATGCGATGGAAGGACACCCGCACAGATGCGACTATCCGGCAGTGGGCGAAGTCGTTGACGGCGTAAAATTTGACGGGCTCACTCCGCTTTGGAATGAAAACGGAAGATACTGCGGAGCAAAAATCACCCACAAAGCGACGCTTGGCTATATCGTCGAATGTCTTAAAAAATTCCGCGATGAGCCGCAGACCCTGATGATGCCTGAGATCGCACCCGGAAGTTTCGAGAAAAAACTCTACTCGATGTATCTCAGCTATCTTCCGAAAGAAAAGGTCGCGTTCGATCTCAAAATGAACTGCGATGAAAGGGGAAGTTTTACCGAACTATTGAAGACTTTCAACCACGGACAGTTTTCGGTAAACATCAGTAAACCCGGCATCACAAAAGGGGAACACTGGCACAACACGAAGTGGGAGTTCTTCATCGTCGTGAGCGGACACGGGCTCATTCAGGAACGAAAAATCGGAACTGACGAAGTGATAGAATTTGAAGTGAGCGGCGAAAAGATCCAGGCAGTCCACATGCTTCCGGGTTACACTCACAATATAATCAACCTCTCGAAAACAGAGAATTTGGTCACTCTGATGTGGGCGAACGAGACTTTCGACCCCGCGCATCCCGACACATTTTTTGAAAAAGTCGTCAATGGAGAAATAAATGGCTAACTGGAAAAACAACGGAAAACTTAAACTTCTGATCATCGTCGGAACAAGGCCGGAGATCATCCGCCTCGCCGCGGTGATAAAGAAATGCAGGAAGTATTTCGACACGATCCTCGCCCACACAGGACAGAACTACGATTACAATTTGAACGGCGTTTTCTTCCGCGATTTAGAGCTTGAAGACCCGGAAGTCTACATGGATGCTGTCGGCGAAAACTTAGGACAGACGATGGGGAACATCATCGCGAAAAGTTACGAACTCATGGTCGAACTCAATCCCGATGCGGTCCTTGTCCTGGGAGACACAAACAGCTGCCTTTCGGTCATAGGCGCAAAACGCCTGCATATCCCGATTTTCCACATGGAAGCCGGCAACCGCTGCAAGGACGAATGCCTCCCCGAAGAGACCAACCGCCGCATCGTGGACATAATTTCGGATGTCAATATCGCATATTCGGAACACGCAAGACGTTACCTCGCCGACTGCGGACTTCCCAAAGAACGCACCTACGTTTCGGGTTCTCCGATGGCAGAAGTTCTCCACGACAATCTGAAAAAGATCGAAGCCTCCGACATTCATAAAAAACTCGGCCTTGAAAAAGGGAAATACATCCTTCTTTCGGCGCACAGAGAGGAAAATATTGATACCGAAAAGAATTTTACGAGCCTTTTTTCCGCAATAAACGCGATGGCTGAAAAATACGATATCCCTGTTCTTTACAGCTGCCACCCGAGAAGCCGCAAAAGGCTCGAAGCAAGCGGATTCAAGCTTGATAAACGCGTGATTCAGCATGAACCGCTCGGTTTTCATGACTACAACTGCCTTCAGATGAACGCTTTCTGCGTAGTCTCGGATTCAGGAACTCTGCCGGAAGAAAGCAGCTTCTTCACTTCTGTCGGACATCCTTTCCCTGCAGTCTGCATCAGGACTTCGACCGAACGCCCTGAAGCGCTTGACAAAGCGTGCTTCATCCTCTCTGGAATTGATTCAAAAGGGCTTTTGCAGGCGGTAGAAACTGCAGTCGAAATGGTCAAAAACGAGAAAAACGGAGGCGCGATACCCGTTCCAGACTACACCGACGAAAATGTTTCCGATAAAATCGTCAAAATAATCCAGAGCTACACCGGAATCGTCAACAGAATGGTGTGGAGAAAATCATAAAAAGCAGCCCTCTCCAGTCGATTACGACCACCTCCCCATGACTGGGAGGCAAGAAAAGGCTTGGCTCGCCCTTCTCGGCTCGCCCTTAAGGGAGAGTTGTCACGAAGTGACTGAGAGGGGTTTTCGCAGAACCTGAGAGGGGTTTCACAGTCTCCAGTAGTTGTAGCCTGCGTCCTCGTATTCTTTGCGGTTAAGAAGACCTTTGAGGTCAAGAAGAACTTTTTTGCCTTTGCCGAAGAATTTGTCGATATCCTTCATTTTGAGTTTGCTGAATTCCTTGTGGGCGACAGCTATGATGACGGCATCCATATCCTTTACGTCCTTGATGTCGGCGAATTCGATCCCGTAAAGGGCTTTCGCCTCGGCTGCATCAGCTTCGGGGTCTGCAATCATCGGGTTTATGCCGTATTCACGAAGTTCGTGGACGATGTCTATGACTTTTGTGTTTCTTGTGACGGGGCGGTTTTCCTTGAAGGTGAAACCGAGTATCGCGACTTTCGCTTTTCTTACTGCTTTGTCGGACGCGATAAGGTTTTTAACGCAGCTTTCCGCTACATATTTGCCCATATCGTCGTTGATCCTGCGGCCCGAAAGGATGATCTGGCTGTGATAGCCGATCTTTTCCGCTTTGTAAGTGAGGTAATACGGGTCAACGCCGATGCAGTGACCGCCGACAAGACCGGGATAGAACTTGAGGAAGTTCCACTTCGTTCCCGCAGCTTTCAAGACAGACTGAGTATCGATCCCCATTTTGTTGAAGATGATCGAAAGCTCGTTCATGAAGGCGATATTGATGTCGCGCTGGCTGTTCTCGATGACTTTCGCAGCCTCTGCGACTTTGATGTTCTCTGCGCGGTAAACACCTGCTTCGACAACGAGTTCATAGACTTTTGCGACACAATCCAGAGTCTCTTCGTCCATGCCCGAAACTATTTTCGTGATCGTTTCAAGACGGTGGACCTTGTCACCCGGGTTGATACGCTCAGGGGAATATCCGATCTTGAAATCACGACCGCATTTGAGGCCGGACTCGCGCTCAAGGATCGGAACGCAGACTTCTTCAGTGACACCGGGATGGACCGTCGATTCGAATACGACGACAGAGCCTTTGACAAGGTTTCTGCCGAGGATCGTGCTGGCACTTTCGACCGGATTCAGATCGGGAGTATGGTCGTCGTTTACAGGCGTCGGAACTGCGACGATGTGGAATTTCGCCGTGCGGAGCTTCTTTTCGTCGGAAGTGAACTCGACTTTTGTTTTAGCGATCACGTCATCGCCGACTTCGTGCGTCGGGTCGATACCTTTTTTATAAAGCGCTATTTTTTTATCGTTCAAATCGAATCCGACAACTTTGACCTTTCTCGCGAAAGCGACAGCTATCGGCATGCCGACATAACCGAGTCCAACTAAAGCTATCTTTTCTTTTCCGGCCACGATCTTGTCATACAATTTAGAAAACATTGTTTACCTCCGAAATGTAAAAAACGAATTCAGGCGGAAAGATATAAAAATAATGTGAAAAAGCAATAAATAATGAATGAGGGAA
>CACZFE010000072.1:0-12447 GCA_902780365.1 uncultured Spirochaetales bacterium | reverse complement strand
CCATCGCGTTGTTTCTGCTCGCTTCGTGCGGAGAGGACAACTCGCTCAAACCAGAAAATGCCGAGAGTCTGATCAAGGAGAGGCTTTCCAAAATGCCGGGAAGAAGTGTTTCGTTCTACCTCGGCGCGATGACAGACCCGAGCTACGTTCCGGTCTACAAAGCGATCGCGACAGGCAAATACCTCACTTTTCAGCCTGAAGTCTATGTCGAGGCTGCCGGCAAAAAAATGCCGATGTTCGAGGCTACGGAAGAAGGAAAAAAGATTTTCAAGTGTGAGAAGAACCGCTGCACTGCCGAAGTGTGCACCACGGTTTTCGACCGTTTCACAGGTATCGTGAACACCGGCAAATACGCAAATGCCGAATACCAGGTCAAAACAATCTGCGAGGGCGAACTTTACGAGATTTTCAAGCCTCTCGCGGACAAACAGTATATCAAACCCGAAACCACAGTTGAGAAAGCTGAGTTCGAGTTTTCAAAAGAAGATAAAAAATGGATTTTGAAGTAGGAGGAAAAAATGACTGAATGTTACTGCGGAAGCGGAAAAAGTTATGCAGAGTGCTGCGAACCGATAATCAAAGGAAATAAAACTGCCGAAACTGCCGAAGAGCTGATGCGTGCAAGATATTCGGCTTTCGCTGCTCACGAAATAGATTTCATTATGGACACCGTCGTTCCGAACCAGTCCGACAACATGTCGAGAGAAGCAGTCGAAAGATGGTCGAAAAAGACCGACTGGAGAAAACTTGAGATTACGGGAACTGAAGCAGGCGGCAAGGACGATGAGACGGGAAGCGTCGATTTCAAGGCTTTCTCGATGCTTGACGGCGTGATGCAGTGCCACCACGAGCATGCGATGTTCAAAAAAATCGACGGAAAATGGTTCTTCGAGGACGGCACGCAGATCATGCCTGAACAGGTCAGACGCGAGACTCCGAAAGTCGGCAGAAACGACCCGTGTCCCTGCGGAAGCGGCAAAAAATACAAAAAATGTTGTGGCAAAGATGCATAAAACTGCATTTTTTATTTTCTATTTAGGAGGCATTATGAAAAAATTCATGCTTTTCACGCTCATGACTCTTTTCTGCATGACTTTGTTCGCGGAAAAGGTCTACAGAAGCGACGGAACATTCTTTGAATTAAAGAGAAACGAAGGCATTTTCGCTTTAAAACTCGACGCCGCATCTCTTAAAGATGCTAAAAACTACAAAATGAAATGGCGTTCCGGTGACGAATTCATAGTCATCGACAGAAACAACCAGGGGAACCTTCCGGTTTACCTTTCGGGCGCCCACATGATCGTCGCTGACTCCGTTTTCTTTTACAACGGCGCTAAAAGTGTCGAATTTATCGAGAAAAAATACAGCGTCAAAGCAACTGAGATCCTTGAAGGATACAATCTTATAGAGTTCGACGGCGCGGCTGACAGCGTCAAAATCGCGCAGCAGATCGTCGAAAACGGCGATGGATTCGCGTTTCCGAACCTTTACAGAAGATACGAACTCAAGGCTGTAAATCCTGTAAAATTCCCGATCAAAGACAAATACTACACCGAAAACTACCAGTGGTCGCTCAAAAACACGGGCGAAGCCATCGGTGTTTACGACTCCACAATGGAAACACTTAAAAATGCCGACATCAGATTTGAAGAAGCTATGAAGTTAATCCATGACGAAATTGAAGCGGGAAATCTTGAAGGCTTCGACGAAAAAACGAAAGTCGCGATCATGGACAGCGGTGTCGATTTCGAACACCCGGACCTCAAAAACAAGCTTGAGGACGGTTTCAACATGGTTCACGCAGGCGAGACCGGAAATCCGGGAACATACGATCCCAACGATCCCAACAACGCGATGTACGGTTCAAGCGGATACTCTCACGGCACAAACTGCGCAGGTGTCGCTGCCGCTGAAGGCAACGAGATCGGAACAGTCGGTATCTGCCCGTGGTGCGGGATCTACCCTGTAACTTATATGGAAGGCGGCATGGGAACTTATGAAAGTTCCAGCGACAAGAAACTTATGGAAGTCTACACGAAATATGCGGAAGATCCCGAAATCGTAGCGATAAACTGCTCTTTCGGTCCGATGGCAGGTTTCGGCGACATCCCCGCTTCTCAGGGCGAAATCAACAGCCACAAAAAATTCATGGAAGAAGGCAGAAACGGCAAAGGCGGCGTCATCGTCTATGCAAGCGGCAACGACGGCGTCGATGCAAGCTACACCGGCATCCTCACCTATGGATTCGAGCTTAAACGCGGCAAAGACACTGTTAAAAGCAGCGTTGTAACAGTCGGCGCAAGCTCAGCATGGGATACACGTGTCACCTACTCCAACTACGGCGATATGCTTGACATCGTCACCCCTTCTCTTTCAATCCAGCCTATGCTCGGTATTGCTACAAGTTATCTTACCGGATATGGCGACATGAAAGACAAAGACTACACCAACCAGTTCAGCGGAACTTCTTCTTCAGCACCCGTCATCACCGGTGCTTTCGGTGTGATCTTCTCGGTAAACCCGGAACTTACGCTTGAAGAAGCAATTGACATCCTTCACAAAAGTGCCGATAAGGTCAATCCGGAAACAGGTTTCTATGACAAAGACGGTCACAGCATAAAATACGGCTACGGCAGACTCAACCTGCTCAAGGCTGTCAGACTTGCTATGGGTCTTGAAATGTGCGACGGAACAGAAGAAGAAACAGCTGACAACATTGACAACAACTGTGACGGCAAAGTTGACGAAGGTCTTGCAAAAGACATTTCCAAAGTTGCAGGAAAATGTAAAGAAGACAAAGAGTGCGAAACAGCTGATTTCACAGGAAAAGAAGTTTCCTGCCTCTCCGGCATCAACGGCAAATTCAACCTTAAGGACGGTTACTGCGTAATCAAAAACGACGATTTCACCTGCCCTGACGGAACCGCTCCGACAGACGACTACGGCAAAGACTGCTTCCTTGAGTGCAACAAGGAAAATCCGTGTCCGAAAGGTTTGGTATGTACCGATGAAAAACTCGGAAAATGCTTCCCGGAATGTAAAGACGATACAGACTGCGACGAAACAAAGGCTCACTGCGACACAAAAACAAAACTTTGCAAAAACAACCCGTCAGAACCGATGGGACCGTGCGAAACAACTGAAGACTGCAAATACAACGCTATGATGTGCCTCACCGAAATGCCGGACGGCATCTGCCTTATCATGTGCCGCGACGACTACGCATGCAACGATACGGAAGATGAAGAACTGCTGGTCAACAAATGTGCAGAAGTTAATTTCGGCGGATATCAGATGAACCTCTGCCTTCCCGGTTGTGAAGACGACAGCCAGTGCAGAAGCTTCGGCTATGGCTACAGCATGAAGTGCCACAAACTTTACAATGAAAAGACAAATATCCGACTAAGAACCGGCTGACAGTTCCGACGACGAAATGAATCTCGACGACGACCAGCCGAAGAAGAAAAAATCAAGCGGCTGCGCGATCACAACACTTTAAATCCTGAAATTTCACGCGGCGGTAATCATGCCGCCGCTTTCTTTTCATTGCGCGCCTTCGATATTTCGATATTACAACAAGAATCAGCGGCGGCGAAGAATTTAAGAAAAAACTAAAAGATCGGGCTTGATTATCAAAATCAATCCCAGCGTGAGCATCAGAAGGCCGCTTACGAGTTTGAGCTTTTTCGCGTGTTTTTCCTCGAATCTGTGCTTACCCATCGTGACTACGAAGATCAGCACGATTATCGCGAGAGGAACAACATAATAAATATTGTAAAGCGCCATATAGAGATATTTTTTAAGGGTCGAGACATTCTGGATAGAAAGGACTCGCGTGTATATCGCGGGAAGCCCTATCGTGCAGCCGAGCTCGATCAGGTTTACGAAAAATGCAAGGGCTATCGTTCCCAGAATAGAAAGGAACATATTCTTGTTGTTGATGACCTTTCTCATTTTTTCGAAAAGTTTCGGCTTTACTTTATCGGGAATCATCAGGCTGACCCCTTTTTTGAAGAAGAAGAACTCCTTCATATTGATAAGTCCCATGATGAGTGCGACAACTCCGAGTGCGATCGTGACATAGGTCGTCATTCCCATAAACGTGAAAATATTGAGCCACGCCGTCATGAAAAGGAAATAGACGACGCCCGAAGAAAGAACAAAAACCGATCCTATCATTATGACTTTTTTCCTGTCTTTAGCCGAAACCAACAGGGTAAGAAGGAACATCAGGACCCACATCGCACACGGATTCACACCGTCAAGAAGGCCGATTATGAAAGTGAAACTCGGAAGTTTGACAAGCTGCGCGTCGATTTTTCCGAGAACCGGAACATCAATAACATTTTCCTTGCACTCCTGGCACTGCTCACCGCAAGTTCGAGCCTCGTAAGCCGCTCCAGCTGAAATATGCAGCCTGAAAAGCTGCATATTTTCAGGCACTTTCAAAACTTCAAGCTTTTTGAAAGTTACATCTGAATACTCTTTTTCAATCTGTGCTATAAATGGCTGCGCCTCGTGGCAGTGCGGACACTTATAAGAATAGAAAAAATAAAAAACATTGTCTTTCTGCACATCTTCGGCATTGACCGCAAATGAAAAAAGCGCCAGAAGAAGAAGCAGGAAAAATTTTTTCATAAAAACCTCCATCGAACAAAAAAATCCGGCAATCATAGCCAAAATCATTTTTTTAACAAAAAAAGAGGGATTTTTATTTCTTTGCAGGCTTTTTTGCAGGTTTGCCGATCATTGTACGGATTTTTTCCTCAAAAGAGCCTGTTTTGAAGCCGACAATATACTTGTCCTTGAAAATGAATGTCGGAACTCCGCCTCCTTTGATGCCCAGTTTTTCAGTTTTTTTTCTGAAAATCGCAAGGTTTTCAGGCGATTGCGACACCTCAAGTTTTCTGAATTCGATATCGGGCCGCTCTTTTTCAAGTTCTTCGACAAACGGCATCGCCTCGTGGCAGTGCGGACAAGAACTCGAATAGAAAAAATAAAAAACCTCGCGTTCAGGCTGTTCTCCGGCAAAAACCGCGAATGAAATCAGCATTAAAACAAGAAAAAAGGAAATCTTTTTCATAATCCGCACCTCTTAAATCACCAAAAGACAGGAGATTATACATCATTGATTTGTTTAAAACAACCGATTTATATTGACATTTCGGATTTTTTGAATATGCTGTCGCGGTTTTTTGGTTCTAACCATTTTGGAGGGTATAAAAATGGCTAACAAAGATTTCGACAAAATAACTAAACTTCCGGTTGACGAACGTTGCGAAGGCTGTGACAAAGTTGAGACAACAGAGGCTGGCAGCTTCTGCAAAAAATATGCAGATCCTTCATTTCATTGGGAAAATGACCAGGTTTGCTCTTTTGCTTCCCATGTAAAAAGAGAAGTTAAAGTCGTTACAAAGAAGCTCAATCCTCTTAAAGCTTCGAAAAGAGCAGCAGGTAAAAAGAAATAAGTTTCTGAATTTTGGAACACTTCTATTTTATCCAGTTTCCCGAACAGATATTCAATCTTCGGCAGAATATTTCCGACGGTATTCCTGTAATTCCGTTTTTCGACGATTTTGAGACTTTCAACAGAATAATTGCGTCGCTGAAGCGTAAAAAGTCGGCAACCGCTGTATTTTACGAAAGAACTTCGTATCCGTTCGATCTTTTTTTGCAGAACTGCAATACTTTTGACTTTGTTTTTTTGACAGATTCATCTGTTGTAAAGCCTTTGAGGGAAACAGGTTTTAAAGGTAAGATCGCTCTTTTTGCCGATTTCAGAACAGTTTCTTTCCCTGATTTTTTCAAGAATTTCGGGATAATACCTGTTGTCAGCGGAAAATCGAACTTTGAACTTGCGAAAAACGGCGGGCTTGAACCGGTTTATTTTGTTTCGGACAAAATGTGTATCGCAGAATTCGGACTGTGCCTTTCGAGAAAAAGCGTTCCGCAGCACTGCTTCAACTGCGACAACCGCTGCCGTGAAAAAAGCACGGCAAAACCGGGGCTGGAATTTCCCGTCTCGATTAAACCCGATCTCTGTGCTCCGGACGATGCACCTTTCCTTCTTTTCTCGGAAAAAACTTTCTTTCCTGAAGTCAAAACAAACGGCGCCAAAGAAAAGATCCTCGAAAAATCATGGAATTACCGTTATCCGATAGGAGTTGAGATCCTGAAACCGGGAAAAACGGCCGACAAAAAAAACTACACTTTCATGCTTGACCAGACTTCTTCAGCAATGTTTGACAAAGGTCTGATAGGTTTTTACGGTTACAGCGGAGCTTTCTACAAAGGAAAATGGATCGAAGCCCTGAATGTGAAAAAACTCTCTACCACCAAACTTTCTGCTGAGATATCAGGCACTTATGATTCTGTTTTAATGATTTGCAGATACTCCTCTGAAGAAAAGGACTTTTTAAAGCGGGCACGCCATTATCTCTACACGCTGCCGCTTTCGGAAATTCTTCCGGTACCGGAAAAAACAGAAAATACACAGGAAAAGAAGAAAAATTTCAGAAAATATTCAGAGCGTGTAAAAGTGACACTCGTTTCGGACGACATAAAAAAATTCGCTACCTTCAAAAGCAAGAACATCGAGCGCAGAGTTCTGATCTACGACCGTAATATTCCTAAAGGTTTTCCTGATTACATCTATATTGGCAGAGCTCTCAACGATAAAGATGTCGCCGAAATCTCAGGAATGGCGAAACTCAAGGGAATCGTTGTATCAAATGCCGTGATGGCAGAAACTTTCGGGAAAATTTTCCCCGGCAGAGAAATTCTGCTTCATCCGCTGGCATACACCGGTTCAAACGATGCTCCGTCTTATCTCTCGGCCTCGACTTCGATATTCGTTTCGAGGTTCAGATCTGAAAACAGAAACAACTATTCATGGCCGGATATAAACATTTTTCTTAAAAACCACACCGGTTTTTCAGAGTTCATATCTCACAAAAAGATGATCCGCAACGGCGGAAAAAGGGAACTTTGGGTAAGCATCGCCGGAATTTCAGACGAAGCTTTGAGGTTTCTTAAATCGCAGGCTGATCAGATGATAATTGAAATGAGGTAGTTATTCGCCTCAATTTTCGTTTTCTGTCTGGGAATCAACAGAATTCTTATTGTTTTCTTCTCTAATTCTTTTAACGGCTTCCTGAATTTTTTCCTTATCGAGTCTCTTCAGTTTCTGTATTTTTATCGGCTTTATCAATCTAAGATTTTTATTTGCTTTTTCCGAATCCAATTTCTTTTCGACCGCAGTTTTTTCGGCTTCAGCCGACTTAAAAAGATCCGTTTTGACTGCAAAAACAGCGAAAACAGCCGCCAATGCGATGACGATTGCAGAAATAATGATGATTTTTTTCATTTATGACCTCAGTGAACTATTCTCGTGCCGGTCTTGCCTTCCATTGCGTCGGCAAGTTTGTCTTCGGAAGTGATGATGACGACTTTTTTCGGATCGTTTTTGACAAAATCTATCGCCGATCTGATCTTCGGCCCCATACTTCCTGCCGGAAATTCGCCCTGAGCCAGATATTTTTCGGCTTCGGCAGAAGTCATCTGGTCAAGCCATGTCGGTTTGTCGGACTTGAAGTTGACCGCGACTTTTTCGACACCGGTGAGGATTATGACCATGTCGGCATCGATAGTCTGCGCGATCATTACGCTTGCCAAGTCTTTGTCGATAACCGCGTCAATCCCCTGATAACCCGATTTATCTTTGCTTTTATAGACAGGAATACCGCCGCCGCCGCCTGTAATGACGGTAAAACCAGCGTCAATGAGGGTATTCATGGCTTCAGGGTTGAGAACTCTGAGAGGCATCGGAGACGGAACGACTCTGCGGTAACCCCGGCCGCTGTCTTCCACCATTTTCCAGCCGTTTTTCATCTTCATCAGAGCTTTCTGCTGATTGTAGAAAGGGCCTACCGGCTTAGTCGGCTTTTTGAAAGCCGGATCGAGCGGATTGACTTCGATCTGGGTCACTAAAGTCGCGACTTTGATCTTCTTCTCGCCAGATTTACTGAGACAGTTCATAAGCCCCTGCTCTATCATATATCCCATGCTGCCCTGCGTGTCTGCGACGCATACGACGAGCGGATCAGGATAGACTTCGGTCTCGGCCATTTCGTTGCGGATGAGCCTTGCACCAGCCTGAGGGCCGTTTCCGTGAGTGATTACGACCTGATGCCCGTCTTTAATGAGTTTAACTATACCGTCCATCGAAGCGCGGATATTTCTTTCCTGATCTTCTACGGTTCCTTTGTCTCCCGGTTTTATCAAGGCATTGCCGCCGAGTGCGATCACTATTTTCATAAAAACTCCATCAAAAAAAGAAAGAGGGGACAAGTGCCCCCTCTTCCTGAAAAATCAGTTACAAAAAACTATTTGCAGCAACCTTTGCATTTGAAAAGTTTTTCAACAGCTTCTTTAAGCATTTCTGCGCCGTTTCCTCTCGGAGCAAGTTCGTAGCCGACGCGTACGATCTTCTTGTTGACGTTTACAACTCTGCCGAGGTCAATCGGGGTGCCGCTGAGAACGATGTCTGCATCGATTGCGTTGATCGTCTTCTCAAGGTCTCTGGTCTGCTCTTCGCCGTATCCCATAGCCGGAAGGATGCCTTCGCCGATGTTCGGATATTTTTTGTAGGTGAAAGCGATTTTGCCGACAGCTGCCGGTCTCGGATCAACCATCTCTTTAACACCGAATCTCTTAGCTGCTACGCTTGCAGCGCCGATCTTCATGCCGCCGTGGGTGAGCGTCGGGCCGTCTTCGACAACGAGGACTCTCTTTCCTTTGATGTCTTCTTCAACGGTGAGTTCGGAGTCAGCTTCGATAATAACTGCGTTCGGAGCAAGTCTCTTGCAGTTTGCTTTAACTGTTTCGATGTCTTCCGGTTTCGCGCTGTCCATCTTGTTGATGACGATAACGTCAGCCATAAGAACATTGACTTCGCCCGGATAGTACATACATTCGTGACCCGGTCTGAGAGGATCGACAACAACGATCTTAAGGTCTGATTCATAGAACGGGAAATCGTTGTTTCCGCCGTCCCAGAGGATGACATCAGGTTCGCCGTCGATATCTTTTTCAGCCTGACGAAGGATAGCTTCGTAGTCAACGCCTGCATAAATTACGTTGCCTGCAGCAATGTGCGGCTCGTACTCTTCCATTTCTTCGATGGTGCAGTTGTTAGCTTTGAGGTCTTCGATTTTAGCGAAGCGCTGAACAGCCTGTTTGTTGAGGTCAGGATCGTAAGGCATCGGGTGACGAACTGCGACAACCTTTTTGCCCATTTTCTTGAAAATATCATAGATGAATCTTGTGGTCTGGCTTTTGCCGCAGCCGGTTCTTACTGCGCAGATCGAAATGATAGGTTTCGTCGATTTGATCTTCGTCTTGTCATAGCCCATAAGAACGAAGTCAGCGCCGAGAGAATTGACGAGAGCGCCTTTGCTCATAACTATCGGATAGTAAATATCGCTGTAAGCGAATACGCAGATTTCAACGCCGAGTTCTTTTACAAGTCTCGGAAGTTCGGTTTCGTCATAAATAGGAATACCGTTCGGGTAAAGGTCTTCGCCTGCGAGTTCTTTCGGGTACTTTCTTCCGTCGATGTCGGGAATCTGAGTTGCGGTGAAAGCAACTACTTCGTACTCGGGATTGTGTCTGAAATAGGTGTTGAAGTTGTGGAAATCTCTACCGGCAGCACCCATGATGAGAACTTTCTTTCTGGTCATTTGATCCTCCAAATGTTAAGTTGTTAAAACATGGCCGGACAAGGTCAACGGCGGCCGGACACAGTCAACGGCGCCGGAAAATATCATACTGAAAATCTATGTCAAGCGAAAATAAAAAATTTAAATGATTTTAGAGAGATTGTTTTGAAGAGAGCCGCTTATTTTTCTTTCGAAAGGAAGTTCCAGATGCATGCAGCAAGAGCCGCACCGATGAAAGGACCGACTACAAAGACCCAGAGAGCAGCGCACGGAGCGAAGTTCCCGTTGACCGCAGCTACAATCGCGGGACCGAAACTTCTTGCCGGGTTGACCGATGTTCCGGTAAGACCGATGCCCAGGATATGGACAAGAACAAGTGTAAAACCGATGACTATGCCTGCGAACGAGCCGTGGTTGCCCTTCTTCGATGTTACGCCCAGGATCGTGAAAACGAAGAAGAACGTAAGCAGGATCTCAACGATGAGACCTGCCGCTGCGCTTCCGTTCACGCCTGCGAGACCGTTCGAGCCGAAGCCGCCGGTCTTGTCAGCGATCCCGCCGAGACCGAAGATGAGAGCAAGGAGTCCGGAGCCTGCAAGTGCGCCGAGGCACTGGGAGATCCAGTAGCCGAAAAAGTCTTTGATCGTCATTCCGCCGGTCATAAGGACGCCGAGGGATACAGCCGGGTTGATGTGGCATCCGGAAATGTTGCCTACGCAGTAAGCCATTCCGACGATCGTAAGACCGAATGCAAAAGCGGTAAGAAGATAGCCGCAGCCCGCAGCCGCATCGCAGCCGACAAGCATTGCCGTACCGCAGCCCAAAGTTACAAGTGCACAAGTGCCGATAAATTCAGCAATGTAAGATCTCATAATAAATTCCTCCAAAAATTAATTAAAAAACCATAGGTGTACAGTATTCAATAGCTTCGCTGTAGCAGTCCATGCTGGTCGCATAGTCTCCGATAGTGCCGTCGGTACGCGCAGTCGACGGATCGCAGAGGATCGTTCCTCCGCCTGTTTCGATCGAATAGAAAGGCGGGAATTCGCCCTCTTCCATCTCTTCCATGCTGAATGTGTCCGGAATGCAGATCGAAATCTCAAGCCCCGTTGTTTCGCAGATCCACTGGTGGTGATCCTCGTTGCTGAATTCTTCAGCCCATTCAGTCTCCGTTCTGCAGATGAGACCGAAGTCGGGTTCTTCGGGATCTTCTTCATACACGGTGTCGCCGCAGTATTCATGGTAATCCATATAGCACTGTTCGACATTCTCGTTCGTGCATTCGAATTTCCGGTCACCTGCCTGATAGTAGTTTTTCCCGTCGCCGCTCATCGAAGCGCAGTATTTCGACATTTCTCCGGTATTTTCACATATCCCCTGATCTTCGCAGTAGTAACCGTCTTCATATTCGCCGTCAAGAGCTCCACAGTACTGCTCCATTTCCATGATGCAGTCATAATTATTGTCAGTTTTGCATTTGAACTCCTTGCCGTCGACTTTTACCGAATAGATCTTGGTATTTTCGCCGGTGAAAGCCCCTTCGATGCAGTAAACTATCTCTTCGCCTGTTTTCTGGCAGTAAATAGATTCGTCATCTTTTTCGTATTCATCGTCTGCTGTCCCGTCGAGCTTATCCCACTCACGCGCGGTCTTGCATGTGACCTTGCCTGACGAGCCGCCGCCGTTATTGCTGGAATTTTCTTCTTCGACTTCGTCAACAACAATGAAAGTATAGTCTGAGAAGTGTCCGGTCGTCATCATGATCGGATCACCTGCCGCGGCGTTCATGATCGGGTCTCCTGCAGCATTCGTCATGATCGGGTCTCCTGCTGCAACAAGCATTATGGGATCTCCCGCAGCAGCATTCATGATGGGATCGCCCGCAGCGGTCGTAAGATTTCCGTTGCTGATCATTATAGGATCGCCGGCTGCAGTCGTCATTATCGGATCTCCAGCTTCGTCAAATCCGCCGAACAGCGCATAAGCTCCTTTTTCGCTGTAGCTCCACGTTCCGTCGCTTTTCATAACGGCCGCCGCAACAGTTTTGCCTTTTACAGCCTTTTCCGCATTGATCGTGATTATAACAGGTTTTTTGAATTTTGTGCCTGAAGGACCGAATTCAACGACATTGGAAGCAAGCGCCTTTTTGTTGTTGAAACCGTCAGTTTTGTAGAGTTTTACCGAAATTTCGGTGTCTTTGTCGAGTGCGCCGGCAGGGATTTTTATCTTTGCTTCACCGCCTGCGACTTCGATTTCTCCGCCTTCTTCCGCTTTGACAGTCTGCGATTTTTCTTCAACGATCTTCTTGCTTTCGCCGCCGCAGCTTACGGCCAAAAAGAGTGCCGAAACAAGTAGCGTTACCCACAATTTTTTCATAACAACCTCCGCAAATGATTATTGTTGTCTGGAACCGTTCTTTTTGTTGATTTTCTCTTCCGCTTTTTCGAAAGCTTCCTGGATCTTCAGATATCCGGCAACGCCCTCAAGCATTTCCACAGGCTCGTCCTTGATGAAAATCCCGATCGTCGGCACCGCCTTTATTTTACATGGAACTATGACTTTGCCTTCGGTATCCTGCGCCAGATTGAACGCTCCGACCCGCGCCCGCCCTTTGAAATCTGTCGCGAACTTGGTCAAAGTCGAGTAAACCATGTTGCACGGCTGCGATTTTTCGACATAAAAATCGACAACTACCGGAACAGGCGAGTTTTTAAGCGACGGAAAGAAA
>CACZFE010000071.1 GCA_902780365.1 uncultured Spirochaetales bacterium | reverse complement strand
GCAGAAGTTGACCGATTTTCTTACATCGGCAGCAGCGACTTCCTGAGGAGTCGTGACTAAAACCGCGCCGGTGAGATCGTCAACCGTGTTGATGAGCGAAAGAAGCTCGTCGCCCGTTCCGGGAGGCGAATCGATTACGAGATAATCAAGCGTTCCCCACTCTACATCTTTGAAAAACTGCTGGATCATTCCGTGTTTTATCGGGCCTCTCCAGATTATCGCGTCGTCAGAATCCTGAAGGAAAAAGCCGACCGACATTATTTTGAGTGCGCCGAAAGTGACCGGCAGCAGTTTGTTGTTTTCATTGACATTGATTTTGCCGTCCTTCATGCCGAACATCGTCGGAATGCTCGGTCCGTGCAAGTCGATATCGAGAAGACCTGTAGTTTTCCCTTCCAACGCAAGTTTCATCGCAAGATTTACTGCTACGGAACTTTTGCCGACACCGCCCTTGCCTGACATGACAAGGATTTTGTTTTTGATTTTACAGAGATTTTTCTTTATCTCCTGTCTTGCCGCAAACTGCTCGGCTGATTCATCCTGCATCTGTTTCTTCGCACTGCAGGTCGTGCTTGTGCAACTTTCACAAGAAGAGTGATCAGTCATTTTCACCTCCAATCAACTAAAAACGGAAGATTATAATGATTTTTCGCGCCGCGGCAACTTTCTCGCGGCGCTTTTTGCGTCTTCGAAATATCGATCCGCGCCGTCGATATATCGAAATTTCGAAATATCGATATAACGATAAGATTTTCGGCGCGTCGAATTATTTCGACAAGAATCTTTTTTCCAGTTCTTCCCGGTATTTCCTGAGATCAAGTTCAACTCTGTTGACACCTTCTTCGACCGCTGCTGAAGCGACGGCGAACGCTACTTCGACGAGGACTCTCGGGTCGAAAGGTTTCGGGATGATGTAGTTTCTGCCGTATTCGAGCGAATCAAGCCCGTAAACTTTGAGAACTTCCGGAAGGACCGGCATTTTCGTCACTTTTATGAGTGCCTGAGTCGCAGCCATTTTCATTTTTTCGGTTATCTGACGCGCTCTGACGTCAAGTGCGCCTCTGAATATTGCGGGAAATCCCAAAAGGTTGTTGACCTGATTCGGAAAATCGGTACGCCCGGTGCCGACTATCGCATCTGGACGGACTTTTTTGACAGCTTCGTAGGTAATTTCAGGGTCAGGGTTCGCCATCGGGAAAATCACCGGATTTGCTGCCATTTTTTTCACCATTTCCTCGCTTACAAGCCCTTTGACGCTAACTCCGACATAGACATCGGCGCCGTCAAAAAGCTCTTCAAGAGTGCGGAATTTCGTATTTCTGTACAAAAATCTGTGATATTCCGAAAGATTGTCCTTTCTTCCTTCGAAAAGAACGCCGTCCTTGTCGTAAGCATAGACGTTTTCCTGCTTTACACCGCAGTTTATAAGGTGTTTCGCAATCGCAACACCTGCAGCTCCGGCACCAGTGATGACAACTTTGCAGTTTTCAGGTTTTTTGCCCGAAATTTCAAGACCGTTGAGTACTCCTGCCGCGCAGATGACGGCAGTTCCGTGCTGATCATCGTGGAAAACCGGAATATTCATTGATTTTTTGAGTTTTTCCTCGATTTCGAAGCACCTCGGAGATGAGATATCTTCAAGGTTTATGCCGCCGAAAGTAGGTTCAAGCGATTTCACTATCTCGACGAATTTGTCGGGATCGTGCTCGTCTATCTCGATGTCGAAAGCGTCGATTCCTGCAAAATGCTTGAAAAGAAGCGCCTTTCCTTCCATGACCGGCTTCCCGGCGAGAGCACCGATGTTTCCGAGTCCGAGTACCGCGCTTCCGTCGCTGATGACACCGACGAGGTTGCCTTTTCCGGTGTAGTCATAAACAGTTTCAGGATTTTCCTTGATTTCAAGGCATGGAAGGGCAACTCCAGGCGTATAGGCTTTAGACAGATCGGCTTGAGTTGCGCAGACTTTGGATGGAACGACTTCGAGTTTTCCCGGCTTCGGGTTCTTGTGATAACTGAGGACTTCTTCTTTGTTCATTCTGTTCTCCGCTCAAAAATCAAGAAACTTAGTGAAAATCGTCAAAAGAAGGCAAAAAAAATGGTCGCGGGGATTGGATTTGAACCAATGACCTTCGGGTTATGAGCCCGACGAGCTACCAGCTGCTCTACCCCGCAACCTCGTTGCCGCGCGATATAATACTCAAAAGGTTTTGCGTGTCAAGTATTTTTGTAGTTTATTCAGAGCTATCTTATTCCTGTGCTGCCGAAACCGCCGGAAGATCTTTCAGTTTCGGAAACCTCTGAAACTACAGAGAAATCAGCCTGCTGGACTGGCGTTACAACGAGCTGCGCGATGCGGTCGCCTTTTTTTACTTCAAAAGGTTTATCCGACATATTGGCTAAAATCACTTTGATCTCGCCGCGGTAGTCGCTGTCGACAGTTCCGGGGGAGTTGAGGACAAAAACGCCGTTTTTTGCGGCAAGTCCGCTGCGGCTTCTGACCTGAATCTCGAAATTTTCAGGAATTTCGGGAAAAAGTCCGGTTGAAACCATCTTCCAGCTGTTAGGATCAATTGAACAGTCTTCATTTGAGCAGACATCGGCTCCGGCAGCTCCCGAAGTTTTGTATTCGGGAAGCGACGCGCCTTCAGCCAGTTTGAATTTTATTGAAATTTTATTTGCGATTGTCTCTGCCACCGCGATCTCCGCCTCTGCGCTCCCCGTTTCTTGAATCGTCTCTAGGTCTCGGAGGTCTCGAAGGTCTTTCTTTGGTCCAGTCTTTGTCAAAGTCGCCCGGTTTCATGCTGAGCTTGAATTTGCCGCCGGCTTCTATTTCGGTGACTATTACGCGGACTTTCTGACCTAAATGTAGATAATCATTTACGTTTTCAACTCTCTCGTCGGAAATTTTGCTGACGTGGAGAAGACCGGTAGTTCCTCTCCAGATCTCTACGAATGCGCCGTATTCTTCGATTCTTGTAACTTCACCTTCATAAACTTTGCCGAGTTCAACATCGTCAGTAAACGATTTTACAAGAGCGATCGTTGCGTTAAGAACTTCCTGATTCTTTGCCGAAATCGTGACTGTTCCGTCCTGCTCGACTTCGACATCTGCACCGGTTTCTTCGATTATCGATTTGATGTTTTTGCCGCCTGTTCCGATGAGGTCTTTGATTTTGTCGACATCAATCTTGAGCTGGCAGAGTTTCGGAGCGTTCGGGCTGAGTTCCGGTCTCGGAGCTGCGATAGCCTTTTCCATTTCGCCGATGATGTGCATTCTTCCGACTTTCGCCTGAAGCATAGCTCGCTCCATAACTTCTTTAGGCAGACCTTTGATTTTTATATCCATCTGAATTGCCGTGATACCGTCTTTGGAGCCAGCAACTTTGAAATCCATATCGCCAAGGTGGTCTTCATCGCCAAGAATATCGGAAAGAATGTAGAAATCATCTCCGTCCTGAATAAGTCCCATTGCGATTCCGGCAACGTGCTTTTTAACGGGAACACCTGCATCCATAAGTGCGAGCGAGCCCGAGCAAACTGTTGCCTGAGACGAAGAACCGTTTGATTCCATGATTTCTGAAACAAGTCTTACAGTGTAGGGGAACTCTTCTTTCGGCGGGATTATTGCGGAAAGTGCTCTTTCAGCAAGGTTTCCGTGACCGAGTTCACGTCTTCCAGGAGATTTGAGTCTTGCGACTTCGCCGACAGAGAAAGGCGGGAAATTGTAGTGGAGCATGAAGCGTTTGCTCGAACCTTCAGTGACCGTATCGACTTTCTGTTCGTCTTTGCCGATTCCGAGCGTGAGAACACCGAGAGACTGGGTTTCGCCGCGTGTGAAAACAGCCGAACCGTGGGTCATCGGAAGAACGCCGAGGTCGATCGTGATCGGTCTGATCGAAGTGAGGTCCCTGCCGTCAATTCTTCTGTTTTCGGTGATTATCTGATGTCTCATCGCATATTTGAGGTAGTCGTCGAAGAAGGTTTTTGCGCGCGTGATGACGGTCTGAGGCTCGTCAATGTTCATAAAGTCCGCACCTTCTTCGATTTTTTTGGTTACTCTTTCTACGAGTTCAGCCTTTGCTTCGTCGAGAAGTGCGTATCTTTTGAGTTTTTCGGTCGTTGAAAGAGCCTCTTTGACGATTTCTTCACAGTTTTCGTGAACGAATTTTTCAAGATTTTCGTCTTTTATCCTTGCAACTTCAGCTCTTTTCGCCGGATTGATCTGTTTTGCAAGTTTATCCTGCATTTCAAGAAGCGGCTGGATCGCCTGGTGACCGAGTTCTATCGCGCGGGTCATATCTTCTTCGCTTACTTCTTTCGATTCGCCTTCGACCATGACGATCGAGTCGTAGTTTCCTGCGACCGTTATGTCGATATCGTAGTCGTCATCGTCGCTTACGGCCGGATTTATCATGAACTCGCCGTTCTTTCTGACAACTCTGCATCCTGCGACCGGACCGTTGAAAGGAATGTCGGAGATCATAAGCGCAGCCGAAGCAGCCGTGATCGACATTACTCTCGGATCGCAGTTCGGATCGAAGCTGAGAAGGTTTACGAGAATCTGCGTCTCGTTGGTGAACCAGTCTGCAAACATCGGTCTGAGCGGTCTGTCGATAAGACGTGACGTAAGTTTTTCCTGCGTGCTCGGCTGGGATTCTCTTTTGAGGAAACCGCCCGGAAATCTGCCCGCAGCGTAGAATTTTTCGGTGTAGTCAACTGTAAGCGGAAAGAAATCGCTGTCAGCCGCAGGTTCTCCTTTTGCCGCGACGACTGTCGCAAGAACAACTGTTCCGCCGTAGTTGCACCAGATAGCGCCGTCAGCCTGTTTTGCATAGCGGCCTGTTGTGAGTGATAAATCTTTGCCGTTAAAAACTATAGATTCTTTTACTGGATTCATAATGCCTCTTTCTTAAAAAGATTGTGTTTTGAAAAAAACTGGAAACGCGAAAGAAAAATGTCGATTACTTACGCAGACCAAGTTCTTTAATAAGTGCCGTATATCTGTCAAAACTGTTCCCCTTGATGTAGTTGAGAAGTTTCTGTCTTCTGCCAACCATCTTGAGAAGTCCGAGTCTTGAATGATTGTCTTTCTGGTGTGTTTTAAAATGTTCAGTAAGTTCGTTGATTCTAGCGGTGAGAATCGCAACCTGAACCTCAGGCGAACCAGTGTCGCCTTCTTTTGTTGCGAACTGAGCGATAACAGCTGATTTTTTTTCTTTATCAAGCATACCCTAAATCCTCCAATAACAAGGGTCAAAAAAAAACGCGGAAAGTATATGGACAGAGATGAAAAAGTCAATAATTTTGTTCTCTTCACGCTCTTTTATTTAAAAAAACTTAATAAAATCAACAGTTTGTTACTTTAAGAGATCGTTGTTGAAAAATTAAAAAATTAGATTTTAGAAAAGACCGCAAGCTTGGAAAAGTTCCGTCACAGCATCGCTGCAGTCGATACTCTGATTGCTGCCTTTACAATTGTACTTTTTGCCGTCATACTCGTACCATGCACTGCCGCCTTCGCTTGCACATACTGTGTAGTCACAGTCAGGATTGTTGCCGTCTTCACAGTGTTCCTTACCGTCACTGCCGCCGCATGAAACGAGTGCAAATACGCCGCATACAAAAATCATAGTTGTCAAAAACTTCTTCATAACAAACCTCCTAAAGTTAAAAAATCACCAAAAGCATATTATTTTACATGGGAGCATATTGTTGTCAATTTTTAGCTACAGACATTTCCTTGGCTGTGCGTTTACTTCTTGTTGTAGTAAAGTTGGAACGTTTTTGTGAAACCGGTAAGTTCTTTTTTCAGCTCGGTATTGGCTTCCGCGATGTCAGCAATCATTTTCTTCGTGTCGTTTCTTCCGGAAACCATTTTTGTCGCCCATTTTGTGTACATCTTTTCGAGCGTTGATACCGAAGTCGCGAGGTAGAGCAGTTTTCCGTATTCGGTGTCTAAAATTTTCCCGATGAAGTCATCAAAACTGCCCGAAACCTTCTTTTTTTCAAGAAGTTGCGCAAATTCCTGAGCAATTATGAGTTTTATCGATTCATCGTTTGCCAGATTTACGAGCCCGCAGGTTTCATCTATCCTTTCCTGAAGAAAATTAAGGAGATATTCGGCATTCGCAAAAACATTCGCCGCCACATTTTTGTGTTCCGAAGCCTTTTTGCTGACTCCTGAAAGCGCGGAAGCGAGCTCCCTGTTTTTCTGCGGAAGCTCCCTGCACTGCTTTTTGGCGCTGCTCAGAAGAAGTACCGCCTGATTTTGAAGCTGCACTGCAAAGATCTGCGTTTCATCCTGAGCGCTTAAAAAACTGAAAATAAAAATAATGAGAACAAAAACTGCTTTTTTCATACTATTTCAGTGTTGCCAAAATCTCGAAACGGTACGCACGGAAAGCCGAAAATTCGTTTATCGGATAGTTATTGTCGATGTATCTGTCAAGTGTTATTCTGTTTTTCTCGGAATTGTCCTTCGGATCGATCTCAACTATGAAAGCTCCCGTCGGGCCGTCACCGTATGCTTTTCTGAACATTTCAGGAATGAAAGAGGAGCCGAGCGAACCCGAAGTTACGAGACGGTTGCCGTTTTCAAGCTCGTTAGCGCCGCTTACGATGAGGCTCATCGAATACCACATCGGATCGTTTTCAAGAACATACTCCCAGATCTGCTGGATCGTTCCGCCGTAACCGTCCTTGTCGGGAACGATTTTGTATTCCACTACACGGCTGAAATGATTCTGCGAAATAGGCGGGAATTCGAAATTTCTCGAAAGACCGTTGTCGAAAATCATCAAATTTCCGTTTTTGAGGATCGTCGGGTTGTGTCCGCGGAAAGGCCAAGAGAAGTCTTCGTGAGGCATCAGGCCCTGTTTAACGGACAGATCCTCGATTTCCTTTCCGTCTTTATCAAGCGGCGTAAGGAAAAATTCGGGATACGCGAACTCGAATTCGGAGTATACCTGATACGGGATCCCGTTTATCGGAGCGCGTTTGTTGACATATTTTTCACCCGCAACGACTTTGCCGTCGTCGTTTGTCTGCGAGTAGTCGCCGACCCATGTCAGCTGGTTTGCCGGATCGTATTTTGCCATAAACGAATCACTCAGTCCGTCACCGTCGGCATCGTCGATAAGACCGAAAAGATGCGGCGCGAGATACCATTTTATGTATCCTGAATTGGAAAGTTTCAGGATCCCGGCAGTCTGCGAGCCTACGATTATCGAATCGTCCGACTCGTCGTAGAAGATCGCGTTGTGGTGGAGCGGATTGTTCGTCTGTCCCGGAATTTCGGTACTTGTAGGCTGCATATCCATGAAAAGGTCCGCAAGATCGGGAAGCGTATCGTTGAGGTTCCACGCGTGGCGCAGCTGCGGATTCGCCGGATCGCCCGGATTGATCTCGATAACTCTGTCTTCGATATAGCCGCTGTCCTTCTTGTCGACACCGATAAGATAGTTGCCGTTCGGTTTGATGAAAACTTCGTGGTGAACGTTTTTATAGCCGAGCGGAGCGACATCGATATCTTCAAGAACATAGCCCATAAAATCGTATTTCGTGACATGAGATTCGCCTTCGCCGCCTCCGCAGTAAAAAGTGTCATCTTTGACAACTATCGGAAAACATACAGGAAACGGAAGATCACTATACCAGCGGACTCGTCCCAGTTCGTCAAGCGCGATTCCGTTCATTTCGGTTCTTGAACGCGGAGTGCGGAGCCAGTTGACCATTGTCCATCCTGATTCTATTTTGCCGCTCATCTCTATTGCGGGAAAATCCTTCGGAAGATCACCTGTTTTGATTGTGAAAGTCTTCTCGTCGAGAGCTTTGCCGCCTTCATCCGTTGCAGTAACCGTAACTTTGTTCTTGTAAGCCGCAAAAAGACCGAGAACCGGAATTTTCACAGTTTCAGCCGCGTCTTTCGCACTTACATGCTTCGGGACTGCTAAGACAGTCCCGTTTTTTGATAGAAACAGAATCGTCTCAGAAAACAAGAAACCGTCATGATACACTGCTCCTATTCCGGCTTTGTTCCTCCCGTTCCCTGATCACTTTCTGCAGATCGAATAAGACTGTCGTTGGAGTATCATCATCCAGATAAACGTAAAGAATGGCGGTACCCTTTTCACAGTTGATCTGGATCTCCTTCTTTCTTTCACCGATACTATTGGCATCCGGTCAGTAACAATAGTACAGGGTATCGGAATCGTTTTCGGTTTTGTTGGAACCGCCGCCGCATGAGACAAGCATCGAAAAAACAACCAGAATCGCTGTCAAAACAAAAAATCTTTTCATATCAACCTCTTAAATCAAAAAAACTAAACATCCCACAGTTTGAAAAGAGTCGCATCGTCGGGAACAGTGACTTCAATGGAACCGTTTACCGGGATTCTTTCAAGTTCGATTCCTTCGTTTGAGAGAATCTTGAAGTAAACTTTCGCCTTTTCACCCGCTTTGAGACCGATTTTTCTGGAGTAAAGCGAAAATTCCATCACTTCATCAAAAGCGGCCTCCCCCGCCCCGACTATATCCGCGACACGTCCCGATTCGTTGCTGCTGTGAACAAGGAAAGGATTTTTTTCGAGACGGACCATCGGAAGGGCGAAGTCGATGTTCTGGTGATCCATCAGGAAACCTTTGATATAATATTTTTTATGTTCGTAGAAGTGCATAGGATTCGTGAGCTGGATCCTGAAAAAAAGTTTTTCGCGGTTGAAACCGTAAAGGATTTTGTCAACCAGCTTTATCGAGTTGTACATCGCGCCGCCTGCCTTTCGCGAATTTTCAAAGAATCC
>CACZFE010000070.1 GCA_902780365.1 uncultured Spirochaetales bacterium | reverse complement strand
GGAGAAGGCGAACGACGAAGATGACGTGATTTTGAGTTTCGGCTTGAATTATACTTTCAACCTCAATTTCAATTCGTCAAGCCGTTTCTTGAGCGAGCCGATGAACAATTTTTCGTTTTCAGCACCTGTTGTTTTTTCAAAACTTTTCCTAACTAAAAACGAGGAACTGACATTCGCGCCGCAGATAACTTTGAGTTTTCTCCTTTCAAAAAGCGGAAAAGTGGGATTCGTGACGAAAAATTCATTTTATATTGACTTGTTTTCAGATGACGAATTTGCTGTGACTGGTGCTGAAGAAGACTTCAAAATAACCAGTTTCAACAATTTTATCGGCAGGAACTCATATTCGCTGCTCCTTCGCGGCTTCAATTCGGCGACGGCGGAAGGTCATCACGCCTTTTTGTCAAGTAACGAACTTGTTTTTCACATCGTTTCGCTTGAAAGCAATCTCGGTGCGTTTCCGCTGATGTTCCGCAATATTCAGGGAGCTGTTTTCTTTGATGTTGGAACAGTTTCGGACGATGTTTCAGTTTTCAAAGGTCATTTTTCGGCTTCCACAGGCTTTGAGATCAGGCTGCTGACTTACATCGTCTACCGTGCTCCCGTGATGTGGACTTTCGGAACGGGTTACGGGTTCACCGACGGACACGACGTCAGTTTCTATTTCAATGTAGGGATGTAATTTAACTGTTAATTTTTTTTAATTCTGCTATAATAATGCGTTTTTTGGTGGAGGAGTGCATGAAGAAAGTATTTTTTGCGACTTTTTTTGTTTTAGTTTTCTTCGCAGCATGCAGCAATAATAATAAAGAGAATATTTACGGCGGTTTTGATGATGTGGACGAAGAACCTTACGAAACAGCGGATGAAGACCACGAGAAGATAGAACGTCCTGACGAAGCTCCGATGCCCGGCGGCGGTGGCAACAACAATTCAAACGACTCGAGCGAATCGAAAGACGATGATGCCGCAAACGATGAAGATTCAGAACCGGAAAACGACGATGACGGAAACGAAACCCCGGTTTCAGATGATGATAACGGTGAAAATCCCGATGAAAATCAGGACAAACCTGATGAAAACCAGGTGGAAGACGGGATTTATGCGCTTGAACCCAATGTTGCAAAGTGCACTTCCGGAATTCCGTCAGACAGTGAAAAGCTGAAAGTTCTGAACAGAATCAACTATCTCCGTGCGATACACAAGCTGAAACCTGTTCAATACAGTGACGCTTATGATGAAATAACGGGCGAGTGTGCTCTAGTTATCGCGGCAAACAAACAGCTCAGCCACACGCCGGAGAAGTCATGGAAATGCTGGTCTCAGGTGGCTTACGACGGTTGTTATTCGAGCAATATAAGTCTGGCCACGGCAACGAATTACGATCTTTCTGCAACAGACAGTGCGGAAATAGTTGACGGTTTCATGACCGAAGAAAACGAAGTTCCGCCGACAACGCTCGGACACAGACGGTGGCTTATTGATCCGTGGCTTGCGACAATTGCGTTCGGACGTGCAGACTACTCCGACGGCGCGGGACATTTTGTTCTCGGTTCGGCTATAAGAGTTATAAACAGAGACGATCCGAACGACCAGCAGGATATTTCCGATACCGACATTAAATTTGTCGCATATCCTTTTGAGAACTATCCGGCCGAGCTCTACAACGACAACGTCATGATGTCGTTTACTGTGATAAGTGACAGGAACAGCAAAATTCACAACGGAACAAACATCAATTTTGCAACTGCTACGATTGCGATAATAGACCCGAACAATAAAACCATGAAAGTGAAAAATATCGATTACGATACAGACGGTTATGGTGTTCCCAACAATCTGCGCTGGTATGCCGAAGGGATCAAGCCGAACGTGAAATACAACGTCACGGTTTCAAACGTTATGATCAACAACAATTCGGAATTTTATCAATATTGGTTTGAGTTGAAATGATGAAAAAAGTATTGTTTTTATTGGGTTTAATGTTCATATTTGCCATTTCATGCGGTGATGATCCGGCTCCGGCTGAGTCTGAAAATCAGGAAAAACCGGGCGACCAGGCTGATTCAGCCGATACTTCGGAAAATCAGGAACCGGCTGATACGGGAGACACGACAGATTCGGCGGAAACGCCTGACGAGACCGAGCCTGCAGAACCTTCTGAAACACCGGACGATGATACAAAACCGGAAGAACAGGAGCCGGATGAAGAGCCTGCGGCCGAAAAGTTCTGCCAGTATGCCTGCACAACAGTTTCCGACTGTATTCAGGGGGAATCAAACGCTACAAACGATGAAGACAACTACAAGTGCGAAAATCACAAGTGTGTTTATCTCGGCTGCCTGAGCGATACCGAATGTGACGAGGTGTACGGTGCTGTCACTGAGGCGACCGGCAGGGTTTACCGCTGCAACCCAAACGGAGCTTACGGTTATCCGGAATGCACGCCGGCGTGCTCTAGTGCGGCAGACTGCAATAATCTTTGCGAAGCGGGCTCAACGCAGTATGCCTAC
Source organism: uncultured Spirochaetales bacterium (assembly GCA_902780365.1). GTDB lineage: Bacteria > UBP6 > UBA1177 > UBA1177 > UBA1177 > UBA1177. The sequence continues at coordinate 5,629 of CACZFE010000070.1, read as the reverse complement.
GATTTAGACAACTACAAGTGCGAAAGCGGATTGTGTGTTTATACCGGATGCAACAGCGATTCAGAGTGTGAAGCCACGATGAGTTCAAGCGATTACAAGTGTCTGACGCAGGAATATTCCGGCAAAACTCTTAATATTTGCAATATTCCATGCGAGACTGCTGCTGACTGCGGGAATATGGTGTATTCTGAGGAAATTTATATATGCGAAAACCGGCAGTGCAAAATGAAAAACTGCGAAAGCGACGAATGGTGCGCTGAAAATGTCAACTCGAATTTTTCATGTCTGTAGAGAAAAATAGATGAAAATCCTTTTTATCACTCCTGCGAAAAGCGAAAGTTTTCAAACAGTCGGTTTTTCTTACAGCGAACTGGAGAAACTTGTCGCTGAAATAAACGGCGGCGGTTTCGGGTGCGGTGCAGAAATTCTCGATATTTCATCATACGATCTGAAAAGTATTTCGATATACGATGTCGATAAGATGCTCTCAGGACTAAAAACGGACATCAAGGACTTTGCGGCGATCCACACTTTTTCATTTTTTCCTTTCATCAACAGGGCTTTTTTCAGACAGTTTATCTTTTATGCACCTGAGATAGCATCTTTGAAAAGCGAGTTCGGGTTTCTTCTCGGGAATATTGATAATCTTGACTGCAACAAGTGCGATGTGAGGAATTTTAACGCTGAAGAGCTCTGTTCTTTCTACGGTCACACGATGATAAATGCAAAGGCTTTCGACACAAGACCGTGGGGCTGGTGGAAAACTTTGATAAGTGCCGACGACTACAAAATCAAGCAGATAGTTGTCGATCCGCATCAGAAGCTTAGCCTCCAGACACATGAATTCAGAAGCGAAACGTGGATAATTGCGGAAGGAAGAGGCTTTGTCGTTATCGGTGACCGAAGGTTCAAAGCGGAGAAAGGACTTGTTTTCACGATCCAGAAACACGAGAAACACCGCGCCGAAACAGAAGATTCGTCGATGACCATCATAGAACTCCAGCTCGGAACTTACCTCGGCGAGGATGATGTGAAAAGGATCGAGGATATTTACGGGAGAATGTAATGAAACTTTCGGTCGTGATAATGGCCGGCGGCAGCGGCAAAAGATTCTGGCCGTTTTCGAGAGAAGCAAGGGCGAAGCAGAGCCTCAGGCTTTTTTCAGACAAAACTCTGCTTGCAGAAACGATCGAAAGGATAATGCCGCTTGCAGAGGATATTCTCATTGTTTCTTCTTTGAAGCAGCGTGCTGAAATCGAAAAAGACGCGACTGAATATAAAAATGTGAAAGTAGTATACGAGCCTTGCGGAAGAAATACCGCGCCATGCATCATGCTGGCTCTCGCAGCTATCAAATCAAGGTCTGCCGGTGATGAGAGAGCAGTGCTCGTTCTTCCTTCCGACCACTATGTTGCTTCGCCGGAAAAGTTCAGAAAAACTGTTGAGACGGGGCTCGGATTTCTTGAAAGGAACCGTGAAAGCATAGGAACGATCGGTATCGAACCGGCTTATCCGGAAACAGGTTTCGGATACATAAAAAAAGGGGCTGCGGCAGAAAACGGAGTGTTCGAAGTCAGTTCTTTCGAAGAAAAACCGTGTCTTGAAAAAGCGGAAAATTTTGTCAGAAGCGGAAACTATCTCTGGAACGGAGGAATTTTCCTTTTTTCCCTTTCAAACATGCTTGACGAGTTTGAAAAACTTGCTCCGGATATTTGTAAATCGGTAAATTCGCTGCAATATTTCGATGTGCCTGATGAAACGGTTTATTCCGGCATCAGGTCGATATCTTTTGACTATGCCGTGATGGAAAAAACGGAAAAACCGATTTTCACGGTTCCCGGTGATTTCGGCTGGAACGATGTCGGAAGCTGGAAAGCATACTTCGATTTACTTCCGAAAGACGAGAACGGCAATGCGAAATCCGGTAAGGCAAATTTTATAAATTGTAGCAATTCGCTTGCAGTAAACTTGACTGAAAAAGAGATTGTAATGTTCAACAAAGAGCGCGAACTCCTTGTTGTAACTGAAGACGCAGTATTTTCGGCTTCATTGGAAGATCACGCGAAAATGCGTGAAATTACGGAATTTCTCGATAAAAACAATCTTAAGAAACTGCTTTGAAAATTTCAGGATAAAAAAAACCCTGCTTTAAAAACCGAAGTTTTCAAAACAGGGCAGAAAGAAAAATTTCCTGTTGGCAGCTTATTCAGCAGCTTCTTCAGCAGCCGGAGCTTCTTCAGCAGCCGGAGCTTCTTCAGCAGGAGCCTGTTCTTCAGCAGCGGGAGCCGGAGCTTCTTCTGCAGCAGCGTGAGCCGGAGCTTCTTCTGCAGCAGCAGCCGGAGTTTCAGCCTGAGCCGGAGCTTCTTCAGCTTTCTTTTCTGCGGAACCGCAGGAAACAGCGAAGAAAAGAGCGAAAAGAGCGATAGCGAGAAATCTCATTTTTTCCTCCAATTCTTGGTTAAAAAAACAATTTGCTTCCAATGTCACGATGTGTGACGCATAACAAAACGGAGATATATACCAACTTTTTTTTAAAAGTCCAATAAAAAGTTACGTAAAATTGAAAATAAAGGTCGTGTTTTTATTTTAATATGTTATAATAGCTCGGTTTTTTTTGATTGTTGTATGGATTTTAACCGATAAATCGGAGGCAAAAATGTCAAAGGCACTTGTAATGATCCTCGCGGGCGGTCAGGGCAAAAGGCTTGCTCCGCTCACTCTTGACAGGGCTAAACCTGCGGTTCCGTTCGGCGGCTCCTACCGTATCATTGACTTTGTCCTGAGCAACTTCGTCAACTCGGGATTTATGCAGATCAAAGTTCTGACGCAGTTTATGAGCGATTCTTTGATTCAGCACATTTCGAGAAACTGGGGGCTTTCGCCGCGCTTCAACCAGTATGTCGATTCGGTCCCGGCTCAGATGCGTACGGGTGAAAACTGGTATCTTGGCAGTGCCGACGCGATCTATCAGAATCTGAATCTTATCAGGGACGAGTCTCCGAAGAATGTCTTTGTCTTCAGCGGCGACCACATTTATAAAATGGATATTTCGCAGATGTACACCTATCACAACATCAAAAACGCAGATATGACGATCGCGGCTCTGCCGGTTCCGATAAAGGAGGCAAGTGCTTTCGGTGTTATTGAGATCGACGAGGATTACCGCATGATCGGATTCGAGGAAAAGCCTAAAAATCCGAAACCGATTCCAGGAAAGCCCGATTACGCGCTTGTCAGCATGGGAAACTATCTTTTCTCGCGTGAAGTTCTTGTAAATGCCGTTACAAACGACGCGAAAGATCCGTTAAGCGAGCACGATTTCGGCAAGAACGTCATCCCTGCACTTTATCCCTACAAACGGGTCTATGTTTACGATTTCCTCAAAAATACGATCTATATGCCTGACGAAAACGAATATGAAAAACCTTACTGGCGTGATGTCGGAACGATAAAAAGCTACTTCGAGGCGCACATGGACCTTGTTTCGGTCTCACCGGCGATCAATCTCTACAACCGTCACTGGCCGATTTTCGGTTTTCCGGAAGTCAATATGCCGCCGGCGAAATTCGTTTTTGCCGACAAGGAGCACAAAAGACTCGGGATCGCTACCGATTCGCTTGTTTCGGAAGGGTGTATCGTAAGCGGCGGCAGTGTCAACCGCTCGGTCCTTTCGCCCGGAGTCAGGGTCAACAGCTACAGCGAACTTGACCAGTGCGTAATTCTCAACAACGTCAAGATCGGGCGTTACTGCAAGCTTAAAAATGTCATTGTCGATAAAAATGTCGTCATTCCGCCGGACACGACGATCGGTTACGACCTCAAAAAAGATGCGGAGCGCGGTTTCACCGTGACGGAAGAGGGGATTGTCGTAGTTCCGAAAGGTTATAATTTTCAGGAGGACAGATAGTCCATGACCGAACTCGTTTTTTTGTGGCATATGCACCAGCCCTACTACAAGGACTGCATCAGGAACAAATATCTTATGCCGTGGGTCAGGCTTCACGCGCTGAAAGGCTACTATGACCTGCCGCTCGCGATGGAAAAATACGGCGTACGCGGTGTCGTCAACGTCGTTCCGTCGCTTATCGAGCAGCTTAAAGACTATGCCGAAAACAATGTTTCCGATGCATGGCTTGAGCACACTCTTCTTGATCCTGTCGAGATGAAAGAGGAGCAGAAAGCATTTGTCGTAAAAAACTTTTTTATGCTGAACTGGGACAGGCTGGTAAGGACTTCGCCGCGTTACAACGAACTTCTGAACAAAAGGCTCCGTTATGAGAACAAGCTTGACTGGGTGGAAACGGCAAAGCTTTTCTCGGACGATGAAATCCTCGACCTGCAGGTTCTTTTCAACCTTAAATGGTTCGGTTTCATGGCGCGCAAAAAGTTTGAGAAACTTGTAGAACTTGACAGAAAGGACTGCGGATTTACGAAAAACGACAAAGAGGATCTGCTTGAAATCCAGCGGAAAGTCCTGCGCGAAATAATCCCGCTTTACAGGCGTCTTGCCGAAGAAAAAGTGATCGAAATTTCCTTCACTCCTTTCTATCATCCGATTTTTCCGCTTGTTTACGACACCGACATTGCCAAAAGGTGCATGGATTCTCCGCTTCCGGCAAAATATTCCTATCCTGAGGACGCCAAGTGGCATCTTGAGGAGGGAAAGCGTTTCAGCGAGGAGACATGGGGAAAAACTATCGAAGGAATGTGGCCGGCGGAAGGTTCCGTTTCGCCTGAAATCATCGAAGCCGCTGCAAATGCAGGTGTAAAATGGCTGGCTACTGACGAAACTATTCTGATGAAATCGATCGGAAATTCCGACAAGGCGAGAGTCCTTTACACACCTTACGTTCTGAAATCGGAGAAAAACGAGAGCGTCACGGCATTTTTCAGGGACAAATACCTTTCCGACCTTCTCGGGTTCTCGTTCTCGCAGATGAAGCCTGAGCAGGCTGCCGACATTTTTGTGAACTATGTCAGAAACGCGACGGCGAATTTCAACGGAAACGGGCGCGAAGCAGTTGTTCCGGTCATCATGGACGGTGAGAACGCATGGGAATCCTACCCCGACAACGGCGAACATTTTTTGAAAGAGCTCTTTACGAGGCTGAAAAACGATCCGGAGATAAAAACAACGACTTGCGGCGATATCGTTTCGCGTGGAACGGACCAGCTCCCGGTTGTGGGCAGTCTCTGGTCGGGCTCGTGGATAAACGGAAACTATGAGATCTGGATCGGAAACGAAGAGGATAATTCGGCGTGGGGATATCTGAAGCGTGTCCGCGATTTCTAATGCCTGTTCACCAGAATCAGGTTGTGAAATAATCAAATTAGAAACATCAACGCCTAATTTTTTTGCATAACTTGGATCTAATGCGGTTTCTGCATCGATATATGCACATGTGCCACCTTTCTTTTGAGATTCAGCAACCGCATGCAATGCCAATGTTGTTTTACCAGAAGATTCTGGACCATATATTTCAACAATACGTCCCTTTGGATAACCACCAATTCCAAGTGCAATATCCAAACCCAAAGAACCAGATGAAATCGCTTCTATATTTTGCTGCGAACCATCACCCATTTTCATAATGGCTTCTTTACCAAACTGTTTTTGAATTTGTGCCAA
>CACZFE010000069.1 GCA_902780365.1 uncultured Spirochaetales bacterium | reverse complement strand
AGTCGATTACCATGTCCACTGTGTACGATCAGATGACTAATAATAAATTAGGAGGCTTCAATGAAACGAATTTTAAGTCTTGTTTGTGTGGTTCTTTTGGTTTTTGCCGTTGTTTCGTGCGGCAAGAAGAAAAAAAATGAGATCCCCGGCTACGAGGAGCAGGTTTCGAAAGAGATCAAGGCTGAAGAAGGCGGAACAATCGAAAGTTCCGACGGAAATACATCGGTCGAGATCCCTGCCGGCGCTCTGGACGGCGACACGACGATCACGATGACGATCTATGACGCCGATGGCTATTCGGATGAAAGAGGAAAAGTCATCAGCAAGGTCGTCGATTTCGAACCGGACGGCACGATATTCAAGAAACCCGTTCTCATCACGATGAAAGTCGAAGAAGGGTTCGAGAATAAAGTGGTTGCCGCGGCCGTTCTGCACGAAGAGACAGGTGAATGGAGCTACAGCGAAAACAGCGAGTATGCCGCTCTCGGCAGAGACGCTGCAGGCGACCCGATAATGACTTCCGCGGCAGGAGATCCTATTATGCTGAACGCTGCGGGCGATCCTATCATGCAGAACGCTGCTGGAGACCCGATAATGATGGCGGCGGCAGGAGATCCGATAATGACGAGCGCCGCGGGCGATCCTATAATGAACGCAGCGGCAGGGGACCCGATAATGATGACGACAGGCCATTTCACGGCTTACACGTTCATCATTCTGGAACCGAAAGAACCTGAAGAAACCGATGATGACGAACCTGTAGCCGAAACTGATGACGACGAGCCTTCGGACGATACCGACACCGACACTCCCGAACCGACCGACGACACCGATACTGCTTCTCCGGACGAAGACATCGTTCCTGAGCCGGAACCTCTTTATTCCAAGGTCGTCTGCACGGGTCTCAGGACCTGCTTCGACGAAAACGGCAAACTGCTCGGCGAATGCCCTGAAAGTGGCAGTATGAGCGGTCAGGATGCGGTATACATCTTCAGAAAATCGTGTCTTCCCAAGAGTTTTGAGAAGATTGAAAAAGCAGAAAGTGATGTTACTCCGTATCAGCAGATAAAAGACAATAATACCGGGCTTACCTGGCTTGTTACCATGGAGAGCAGTCTGTCCTATGATGATATGGCTCCGTATTGCGAAGAAACTCTTGCGGAATACGCTGGCGGCGGCTGGAGAATGCCGACACCTGCCGAGATCCTGACTATTGCCGACCACGATATTTTCAACAATCTCGAGTCCGGCAAACAGATCAAATCGCTATATTTCAATGTGGATTGGGAAGGATCCCAGTCATTCTGGACTTCGAATGAGAACTTCTACTACGATACCTATACCGGCAGGATCGGCAGCACTGAACAGTCAGGCTACAACGGTCTGCTCTGTGTCAAAGGCGAGAAATACGGTGAAGTCGCGGCTTCTGACTACACTTCGAAAAATGAAAACGGTCAGGAGATGATTTTTGACTCAAAGACCAATCTTTTCTGGCAGAAAACGTCGGTAAACGGCAAAACGTGGAAAGAGGCTCTTGCATACTGCGAAAGTCTTGAATATGCAGGACACGACGACTGGAGACTTCCGAATAAGAACGAGCTTGCGACACTGGTCGACTACTCCAAGTCGAATCCGGCTTCTTCTTTCCCCGGAATGACGGCGGAACTGTTCGTAACATCGACTTCCACAAGGAATCTCGGTGAAGTTACCATAGATATGAAAACAGGTTTGATGGGAACGAATGCCGGATCCAGTGAATCCGGTGAATACTCGGTCATCTGCGTAAGAAGCGATCTTCTGCCTTATCCTGAAAACGGGATCCCGGAATGCGGAGACGACGGCTACGCTCCCTGCAAGGCAGGCAATATCACCTGGTCGCAGAGACTCTACTACGATGCTTTCGAAAACGAATCCGTTCACTGGGCGACTGTAGCGAGAGACTGCCGCGAAATGAAAGGGGGGAAGTGGAGACTTCCGAACATTGACGAGATCAGGACTCTTTTCACAGATGATGTCTTTAAGACAGGCGGAAGCTGCGGAGTTACTTCGGCACATAACTCTTACGAATACTATGAAGGATGTAATACCGACGCGCTGGCCGGGAATGAAACCAAACTTCGTGACTACGGAACTCTTCTTGCAGGAACTCTCTCCAATGCTAATCCTCAGTATGAACGCGACCAGTGGAACGCATGGGTAATAGATATGACGACCGGCGGAATGGAAGATGTATCTACGGTCTATGCGCCTTATCTTGTCGCAAGATGCGTTCTTGACGATTCGATCACAGTTCCGTCGTTCCCTTACACCGATCCGGAAAACGGTCTCGTATGGTCTTCGATCTCAAAGAAAGGTACCTGGCAAGAGGCTGTCGAATACTGCGGAACTCTTGATGAGGGCGGTTCGGATAATTGGAGCATACCGAGTCAGGAGCAGCTGTTTACTCTTGTCAAAGACTGTGCTGACGGCAACTGCACACCTGATCTTTCAGGCAAATACTCTGTCTTCAGCGATATTCCGGTCCTTTTGAGCAGCGATCTTAGAGATATGGGCGGAGACATAACGACACTCGATTTTATCGATGTTTACAACGATAACTTGGAGACGTACAGCCATTTCTATAATTGGGAAAGCGAGATACAGGCACGCTGCGTCAGAGGTGTTTCCGATCCTGCCGTCAATCCGAACAACATGGATGAAGACAATGATTTTCCTTATCAGGACGAATACAGGATATGGTCAAAGAAATCTGATCTTATAACAGGCACGTTTGCTGATGCTCAGGCATACTGCGACAGTCTGAATGAAGAAGGATACGGTAGTGAACTTGGTGACCAGATTTCATGGAGTCTGCCTTCAGTAAAGGCATTTCTGGGTCTGCTTATTGCGGAAGATGATGACTGTTCGGATGTCTGCAGGGAAGAGAGCATTCTTTCATCGGGCGAAATAGTAGGCTGCTTCTGTGACCATATATTCAAAAGCCATTCGATATTCAACGATTACGGAATGTTCTGGACTTCTGAAGCAAACGAAGAAACGGGATTTGTTCCGTATTTGTTCAATTTTACGACCGCTGAAGTTGTAGGCGGCAACAATGAAAATTGGGATATGTCCAATTCAGGCTACGTCCGCTGTATTGCATTTCTTGAATAAAACGAGGTTTTAAAGGAGGCCTTATGAAACGGTTTTTAAGTCTTGTTTGTGCGGTTCTTTTGGTTTTTGCCGTTGTTTCATGCGGCAAGAAGAAAAAAGAAGAGATCCCCGGCTACGAGGAGCAGGTTTCTAAAGAAATCAAAGCGGAAGAAGGGGGTAAAGTCGAAAGTTCCGACGGAAAGACTTCGGTCGAGATTCCGGGAGGAGCTCTCGACAAGGACACTACGATCACGATGACGATCTACGACGCCGCCGGTTATTCGGACGAAAGAGGAAAAGTCATCAGCAAGGTCGTCGATTTCGAACCGGACGGCACGATATTCAAAAAACCCGTTCTCATCACGATGAAAGTCGAAGAAGGGTTCGAGAATAAAGTAGTCGCTGCAGCCGTTCTGCACGAAGATACAGGCGAATGGAGCTACAGCGAAAACAGCGAGTATGCGGCTCTCGGGAGAGACGCAGCCGGTGACCCGATAATGACTTCTGCCGCAGGCGATCCTATCATGCTGAACGCTGCAGGCGATCCTATCATGCAGAACGCGGCAGGTGATCCGATAATGATGGCATCCGCAGGCGACCCGATAATGACTTCTGCAGCAGGCGATCCGATAATGAACGCTGCGGCGGGAGACCCGATAATGATGTCAAGCGGCCATTTCACGGCTTATACTTTCATTGTTCTTGATCCGAAAGAACCCGAAGAAACCGATGATGACGAGCCTGTTGCCGCGTCTGACGACGACGAACCTGTCGATGATTCCGACACCGACACGCCGGAAACTGATGACGATACCGACACAGCTTCCTCCGATGAAGATGTCGTTCCGGAACCCGAACCTGACCCGGTTTATTCGAAAGTCGTCTGCACGGGCCTCAGAACCTGCTTCAGCGAAAACGGCGAACCGCTCAGCGAATGTCCGAAAGAGGGTGCTATGAGCGGCCAGGACGCTGGATACATCTTCAGAAAATCATGCGTTCCCAGGAACTTTGAATTAATAGAAAATGAGTTCCAGAGCGTTTACCAGCAGACAAAAGACAACAATACCGGTCTTACATGGCTTTATACAGGAGAAAGCGGCGCCCTGGATTATGAAATTTTTGTTGAGTACGATGAAGAAAATGAGGCGGAAATAAACATCCCTCTTGCGGATTTCTGTGATTATCTTAAATACGACGGTCACGACGATTGGAGAATGCCTGCTCCGAAAGAGTTCCTGACTATCTCGGATTACGATATCTTCAGTATAGCTTATGGATATGGATCGATGGCGATCAATAAATCTGCCTTTCCGAACATCGCGTCCGGTGGCGAAGGAACCGATAGATTCTGGACTTCGGCCGAGAATTTCTTCTATGATACAAAGACCGGTACAATCGTCATGGATGAACAGTCATCCTATAACGGTTTGTTGTGTGTCCGCGGCGAGGAATACGGCAAAGTCGAGGCTTCGGACTACACTTCCGTTAACAACAACGGCGAAGAAATGATTCTTGATTCGAAAACCGACCTTTACTGGCAGAAAACATCTGTAAACGGAAAAACGTGGAAAGAAGCGCTTGCATACTGCGAAAGTCTGGAATACGCGGGTAAAGGCGACTGGCGTCTTCCCAGCAGGAACGAGCTTGCGACTCTTATCGATTATTCAAAGTCGAATCCCGCTTCGTCTTTCCCTGGAATACCGTCCGCGGTGTTTGCGACATCGACTTACATAATAAATTCCGGTGAGATCGCCGTAAATATGGGAACCGGCGAGGTCGTAGCTGAAAACGAATCCGTCGACTATTCGGTAATCTGTGTCAGAAGCGACCTTCTTCCGTATCCTGAAAACGGGATCCCGGAATGCGGAGACGACGGCTACGCTCCATGCAAACTTAACGGCATAACATGGTCTGCAAGAATGTATTTCGACCCGATGAATGGCGGCGAAGATGTCCTCTGGTCGACTATGGCTGGCAATTGTCATGAAATGTCGGGCGGAAAGTGGAGGCTTCCTGATATAGACGAGGTGAGAACTCTTTTCACCGATGACGCCTACAAACCGGACGGAACTTGCGGCGTCAGAAGTGACTGCACCAGCAGCAAGACATGCTACAATGAAGAACAATGCCCTTATCTCATCGACTCTTCTGCAACGCTTCTCGGAGATGAGGGAGTGATTGTTTCGGGAACATTGTCGAATTTCGGTGATGTCAGCAACAATCTAAGTCTCTGGAGTATTAGCACGGAGATCCAACAAGGCGGAATAGTTGAAATTAACTCGGCTTACGGACCAGTTCTTGTGGTAAGGTGCGTTTTGGACGAAACTCTTTCCCTGCCGGAAACCGCGCCATACACTGATGAGGAGAACGGACTTGTGTGGTCGCCTATTTCAGAGCTCGGCACATGGAAAAACGCTGTCGAATACTGCGGAACACTTGATATCGAAGGTGTTTCGGACAACTGGAGAGTTCCGACGGAAAATGAATTGCGTAAATCTCTTGTTGTAAATTGTCCTAACGGCAATTGCACTCCTGATTTGAGCGGACGCTATTCTGTTTTCAGAGATATTCCGCTTCTTCTCAGCAGAGATGTCTCTGAAAACAATTTTATGACAACCGTAAATTTCATCGATGCGTCGACGGAAACGAGCAGGGGCTTTCACATCGATTACGATGATATGCAGGTCCGCTGCGTCCACACTGTCGGTGATCCTGATAGAACAATACCTGCAACTCCGTATGAAGTTAATAATCAATCAGGACATATATTGTGGTCTGAAAGATCAGATTTTATTGAAGGAATTACTTATGCAAAAGCCGAGAACTATTGTCAGGAACTGTCAGCTGAAGCAGGAGAAAACTGGCAAGTAGCCCGCGCCGATATACTGAAGGGAATACTTAAAAATTGTGAAGGATTTGATCCTCCGTCTCGCGAAGAAATCAATGAAACCTCTTGCTTATGTGATAAAAACACATTCGAAAGCTACTCGATATTCAATGATTTCGGTGATATGTTCCTTTATTATGATGACGGATATATTCTTTTTAATTTCACGACCGGCACGATCAAAGATATGGACAACGGTTCGTCACCCAGCGAATCTCCCGCGTTTGTCCGCTGTTTCACTTATATGAATTAGAAAATCTCAGGAATTTAATTCGGTTGCTCAACATGACAAAAAAGTCCCCTCGCCATACTGGAGAGGGGAACAAAAGGTGAGGTTATTTATTCTTCAGAATTGTCGGAATCTTCCGGTTCGTCGAACTGCGGTTCGGTGACGTTTTCGGAATCAATTATGTCGGTGATATTGCCAGATTCGGACTGAAGGTCTTCAGGATCGATGATCTTTGTGACTGAAACAACGATTTCGCCGTTTTCGACTTTGAAAAGTCTGACACCTTTCGTGTTTCTGCCAATTACACTGATTCCGCTGACCGGGATCCTGATCGCCTGACCGTTCGAAGTGATGAGCATTGCCTCATCGTTCTGGTTGACTTTGAGAACGCCGACGACGTATCCGTTTTCTTCGGAAGTCTTGATGGTGATGATACCTTTGCCGCCTCTCGACTGAAGCCTGTAATCTTCGACCGGAGTGCGTTTTCCGATACCTTTGTCGGTGATCGAAAGAAGCGTGGTGCCTTCTTCGATAACATCCATTGTGACGACTTCATCGTCGCTGTTGATCCTGATACCGCGGACACCTGCAGCAACACGGCCCATCGCCCTGACATCGTTTTCGTTGAAGCGGATGCTGAGGCCTTTCTTCGTCGCGAGAACGACATCGTTGTTTCCTTTCGTGATCTTGACTTCGATAAGCTCGTCGCCTTCGTTGAGCTTGATCGCCTTCTTGCCGTTCGTGCGCTGGGTCTTGTATTCCATGATATCGGTCTTCTTGACGGTTCCGTTCTTCGTTCCCATCATTATGAATTCGCCGTCAACGAACTCTTTGATAGGAAGAACTGCCGCGATTTTCTCGTCCTTTTCGATGTTTACGAGGTTGATTATCGGTTTGCCTCTGCTGTTTCTCGCCGCTTCCGGAAGCTGGTGGACTTTGATCCAGTAAACTTTGCCGTAGGAAGTGAAGAGAAGGAGAAGCGTGTGGCTGCTTGCTACGAAAATGTTCTTGACGTAGTCGTTTTCCTTCGGATTTATCGCGTTGATGCCTTTGCCTCCGCGTTTCTGCTTGCGGTAGAGGTCAAGCGGAGTGCGTTTGATGTAGTTTTCGGTCGTGAGAGTTACGACCATGTCGTCGTCGGCAATAAGGTCTTCGATGTCGATGTCGCCGTCGTAGTTGACGATGTCGGTTTTTCTCTCGTCGCCGTATTTCTCCTTGATTTCCTTGAGCTCGTCCTTGATTACGCCGAAAAGAACGCTTTCGTTTGCAAGGATCTCTTTGTACCATTCGATCTTCTTGTAGAGTTCTTCGAGTTCGGCAATGATTTTGTCTCTTTCAAGTCCGGTAAGTCTGCTCAGTTTCATGTCTAAGATGGCGTTTGCCTGAAGCTTCGAAAGGCCGAATCTCTCCATCAAGTTGACTCTCGCATCATCAGTTGATGCGGATGATCTGATGATGTGGACGACTTCGTCAATGTTGTCGATCGCGATCTTGAGACCTTCCAGAATGTGGGCGCGTTTTTCGGCTTCGGCAAGTTCGTAGCGCGTTCTTCTCGTTACGACATCCTTTCTGTGAAGAATGAAGTAGTGGAGCGCGTCCTTGAGGTTTATCGTCTTCGGGATTCCGTTGCAGATAGCGAGCATGTTGATGCCGAAGGAGACCTGAAGCTGCGTCATTTTGAAGAGCTGGTTGAGAAGAATGTTCGGGTCTGCGTCCTTCTTGAGCTCGATGACGACTCTGATCTTTTCGCGTCTTCCCGACTCATCGCGGATGTCGTGGATACCTTCGAGTTTCTTTTCCTTAACGAGTTCTGCGATCTGTATTATCATGTTCGCCTTGTTTACCTGATAAGGAATCTCGTGGATGATTATGCGGTCGCGTGCGCCGTTCTGAGTTCTATTGTCGCTTTCGAGCGGATCTTGATGATTCCTTTACCCGTTTCGTAAGCCGCTCTGATGCCCGCTTTGCCAAGGATCGAACCGCCTGTCGGGAAGTCTGGGCCGGTGATGAATTCCATAAGTTCCGGAATGTCGGCGTCCGGATTGTCGATAAGGTGGATCGTCGCGTTTACAGCTTCGGTGATATTGTGCGGCGGAATGTTGCTTGCCATACCGACTGCGATACCGCTTGTTCCGTTGACAAGAAGTTCCGGAATTTTAGTCGGCATGACTTCGGGTTCCTGCAAGCTGCCGTCGTAGTTGTCGCGCATATTGACGGTGTCCTTGTCGAGATCGGCCATGATCTCGCCTGCGATCTTCGCCATTCTCGCCTCGGTGTACCTCATTGCAGCCGCGCCGTCGCCGTCGACCGAGCCGAAGTTGCCCTGTCCGTCAACGAGAGTGTAACGCATCGAGAAATCCTGAGCCATTCTGACAAGAGTCTGGTAAACAGCCTGGTCGCCGTGCGGATGGTATTTACCGATGACGTCGCCGACGATCCTCGCAGACTTCTTGTAAGCCGCGTTGTAGGTGTTTCCGAGTTCCTTCATCGCGAAGAGGACCCTGCGGTGAACAGGTTTCAGACCGTCTCTGACATCGGGGAGAGAACGGTCGGTGATGACGCTCATCGCATAGTCGATGAACGCCGTTTTCATAGAGTGTTCGATCGCGATATCTTTAATTTTGCCGTGTATCAATTCGTCCATTTTTCCCTCCTAAATGTCGATCGTTGCGTTAAGGGCGTTCTCTTCAATGAACTTTCTTCTCGGTTCGACGTTTTCGCCCATGAGGATGTCGAACATCCTGTTCGCTTCGGCAGCATCCTGCGAAGTGACTCTGAGAAGGACCCTGTTTTCGGGGCTCATCGTCGTTTCCCAAAGCTGTTCGGGGTTCATTTCACCGAGACCTTTGTAACGCTGGATCTTCTGACCTTCCTTAGCGATATTGAGAACTGTGTTTAGAAGCTCTCTCCAGCCCGTAACTTCGGTCGATTCTTCTTTCGCGACATTTTTGATCTCGTATTTCTGCGAGCCGTAAGCCATCATCTTTTCACGGAGTCCGTTGATGAGAGTGATCTCTGAATTGTGGGTGTATTTCTGATCGACTACGCTTACTTTTTCTACTCCGAGAGTCGTAGTGTAGATCTTCATCTTGAATTCGCCCTGAACTCTCGTGTTTTCCTCAAGTTCCATTCTGAAAGGAGCCTTCTGCGGGAAATTCTGTTCCATGTAACTTTTGATTGTTTCCCATTTCTCCCAAAGAGTCGTCTCCGATTTGAAATCGTCTTCGACAAGAGTGGTCGTTGCCGCTATCGATTCGACTATCGCCGAGTCGTAGATGAATTCGGTCTTGGCAAGGTTCGCGTTGAGATCGACAAGAAGCTCGACATACTGTTTGAGACCTGCTTCGTCAAGATCGTTGTCTCCGATTTTGAGCGTGAGTCCCTGAATGCCTGTATCGATAAGGTAATCCTGGAATTCCTTTTCATCCTTTACGTAGGTTATCTTCTTGTTTTTCGTGATGCCGTAAAGCGGCGGCTGAGCGACATAGAGATAACCTCTTTCGATGACTTCCGGCATGTGGCGGTAGAAAAGGGTGAGGATAAGAGTCATGATGTGGGCACCGTCAACATCGGCATCTGTCATGATGATGATTTTGTGATAGCGCAGCTTTTCGATGTTGAACTCTTCCTTGCCGATTCCTGTTCCCAGAGCGGCGATGATCATTGTGATCGTCTCGCTTTTCAGAAGTTTGTCGAGACGTGCCTTTTCGACGTTAAGGATCTTTCCGCGGAGAGGAAGAATAGCCTGAGTGCGGCGGTCTCTGCCCTGCTTTGCTGAACCGCCTGCCGAGTCACCCTCTACTATGAAAAGTTCGGAGAAAGCGGGATCTTTTTCGGTGCAGTCCGCAAGTTTGCCGGGAAGAGCGGTGCTGTCGAGAGCTCCTTTTCTTCTGACGAGCTCACGTGCCTTTCTCGCAGCCTCTCTCGCAGCTGTCGCCTCGATGATTTTGTCTATGATGACTTTCGCAACATCCGGATTTTCTTCAAGATATATCGTGAGCGCATCGACGATCGACTTTGAAACGAAAGCCTGGATCTCGGAGCTTACAAGCTTGTCTTTGGTCTGCGAACTGAACTTCGGATCAGCCATTTTGACCGAAAGAACAGCCGTGAGACCGTCTCTGACATCGTCGCCGTTGATCGAATCGACGATCTTGTCGTTCTTGATGTTCTCCTTGATGTAGTTGATGAAAACTTTCGTGATTCCGAGTTTGAAGCCCGCAAGGTGCGTTCCGCCGTCACGGTTGTAAATATTGTTCGTGTAGCAGAAAATCTTCTCGGTGTATGCCGTTGTCCACTGCATCGCGATATCGACCGTGAGATCGCCTTTCTCTTCGTGATTCGATACCGTGATGATATCCTGATGCAAGCCGGTCGTGTTTTCGTTGAGGTATTCGACATAAGCCTTGATTCCGCCTTCGTAGTGGAACTCGAATTCCTGTCCGACTCTTTCATCAAGCAGATAGATCCTGACGCCGCTGTTGAGAAAAGCCATCTCGCGGAGCCTCTGCTCGACTTTCTTGAGGTCGAAAGTTGTCATCGAGAATATCTCGGCATCGGGTTTGAAGGTGACTTTCGTGCCGTGCTCGGTAGTCTCGCCCACTTTTTCAAGCGGAGCTTCTGGCGTACCGCGGTGGTAAACCTGCCTGTAGATACCGCCCTGACGCTTGATTTCAAGCTCGAGAGTTTCGGAAAGGGCGTTTACGCAGCTGACGCCGACACCGTGGAGACCGCCGGAAACCTTGTATGCGTTGTTGTCGAACTTACCGCCGGCATGAAGGACCGTCATGATGACTTCAGCCGCCGAGCGGTGCTCCTCCTCGTGCATATCGACCGGGATACCACGGCCGTTATCTTTGATTGTTATGCTCTCATCGACATGGATATAAACGGAAATTTTGTCGCAGTAACCGGCAAGAGCCTCGTCGATACTGTTGTCGACGACTTCGTAGATCATGTGGTGGAGACCGCTTCCGTCATCCGTGTCTCCGATGTACATTCCAGGTCTTTTTCTGACCGCTTCCAGACCCTTCAGAACGTGGATGCTGGACGCGCCGTAATCCTGTTCCGCCTGAGCCTGAGAGATGTTTTTTTCTTCGTTAAGATCTGTCATGAAAACCTCCTTAATAAACAGACAAAAGATTATATTTATCGAATCGCAAAAATCAATTTTTATCGAAGAAAAAAATCAATGATTTTTTGGACATACACGATTTTTCTGCCTCAAAAAACGCATTTTTAAATGTTTGATTTTATTAGACTTTTTTTGCGGCAAAAATTTGAGGTCAAAAATCGGCCGTTTTTTTGAAAAAATTGCATTTTTTTATGGTGAAATTTTGAGATTTTTCAAGGTGAAAATTTACTGTTTTTTTAGAGTGAAAAGTACTTCGCCGGCGCGGATTTTTTCACCTGCTCCGATATTCGGTTTTTTGACCACTTCTTCGGGAATAAGAAGAACGATAGTCGAACCCATTTCAAACATTCCGAGCTCGTCGTTCTGCGAATATTTCACATCGTTTTTAACCCATTCGTCAGAGAAGTTTTCAGTGAAATTCATTTTTATAGAACCCACGAAAGTCGCTCCTACCGCGGTGTAGAAGTAGGTGAAGTTTTCCGCCTTGAATTTGGCGACCACGCGCTCGTTCCTGATGAAAAGCCTGTCGATATTGTTGAGTCCAAGCGAATTGACCGGGAAAAGCCGCCAGCCTGTGTGAATGTGCGCCGTAACGGTCGAATCAACGGGGACATGGAAACGGTGATAGTCGCGCGGTGAAAGATAGATTGTCGCAAGCCAGAAACCTTTTTCGAAAGGGAGCTCCTTTTTGACAAGGTCGGAAATAAGATATGTTCTCCCTTTGACCTGTGTCGCAACATCGGCATGGATGTTTTCGAGAACGCTGACGACACCGTCGCACGGCGAAAGGAACGCATTTTCATCGTTTTTCAGCGGGCGGACCGAGGGATTGAGCTTCCTCGTAAAAAACGCGCAGAGAGAATCGTAATCTTCAATATCGCCTTCAAAATTTTTCATATCTATCTCGTAGTGCGAGGCATAAATTTCAATTACTTTCTGAATCAGAACTGCCGGGAACTCGAGTTTTGTGATTTTTCCCCAGATCCTGCTTAGAACAGGAAAAGAAATTATGAAAAGAAATAAAAGTTTCAAGTGTTTCATGAAAAACTCCAAAAATCCAAAAACCGTGATTTATAGCACGGTTTCAGGAAAAAGCGAAAGTTTTTAGTCGCGCCATGTCATCGTAACGACGAAACGCCGTGACGACGTGACGTTGAAGGGCGCGAATCGATAATAACGATAATAATGATTCGCCGCCTTTCGAAATATCGGAATTTCGAAATATCGATATGTCGACAAAAAAGTTTGGCGGCGTCGAAAAAAATTGACTTTTGACAATTTTTTTCTACAATCCCGCCGCTATGGTGCTACCGTGGCTCAGTCGGTAGAGCAGCTGATTCGTAATCAGCAGGTCGGGTGTTCGAGTCACCTCGGTAGCTCCATTTCTTTTTTTAAATCCTGGAAATTTTGGTTTTTGATTTTTTTATCGATTTTTTTATCGCCGCATTTCGAAATATCGAAATTTCGAAATATCGACATATCGACTAAAATCGGGAGGCGGCGTTTAGATTTTCAGATTATTTCGTCGATCCTTCAGGAACGATGACGTGGATCAGGTGGCTGGAAAGGTATGAACCGTTTCCGAGAACCGTTGCGTGAGCTTCGAATTTAAGGAAGTTGTCTGTTGAGTTGATGCAGAAATCGTTGTAGAAGTGAACGTCGAAGGTGACATCCGTTCCCTGTTTTACAGAGAAGAATGTGTCTTCGCTCTGGCCGGAAACACCGGTTTCTGGATCTGCCGCTATGGTTTTTGATGATTTTACGAATTTTGCCGCATTTTCGCCGTTGCACTCTTCGTCGCTGATGCTGCCTGTGGTAACATCCATATCTATCCATGTCGTGAGCTTGTCGATTGCTTCAGTGATGTTTCCGCCGATTCCTGTTCCGTCTGATTGTTCAGTGTGATAGAGGAACGGTTTTCCGTCGCCGTCAACCGAGCCAGTAGCTTCCGCAAATGCCGTGAACCATTTTTCTGCCGAATTTGTCTTCTTGCAGCTGCCGCCGTTTTCATCGCAGCTGAAACCTGAATCGATACCGATGAATTTCGCGCCGATTCCGTTCATTCCGGCGATTGCAAGTTCATCAGTGATCTCTTTCGTTCCTGCATCTACCATGCATGTCGTGGTAAAATTCGTCTGTGAGCCGTAGGGAACGCATTTGTCACGATCTTCATCTGTGATTACGACGAAAATAGGCATCGATTTCTTTCTCATGCAGAGAGCGCCGGCTGTTCCGAGTTTATCGGCGCCGGAGCAGTCAGCCTTTGCGACATCAAATGTTGCTGCCGGTTTCATAAGACCTTCGCCGCAGTTGTTCATGATGCACTGAATAAGCTTGCCGCTGTAAGCCTCGCCGGTCGACGCAAGGTATAATGCGTATGTCGCAAGCTCGTTGGCCTGGTCGCCTTTAAGGTTCCCTATAGCTTTTTTAACAGCTTCATCATCGGTCGTCATCGTCTGTTCTACGACGTAAGGCTTTTCCCAGCCGAATCTGACTAGACCGAATGAAGCGTAATCGGGGTTGTCTGCGAACTTGTTGGCGATTGCTCCGACGACCTTCTCTTTTACCTCTTCTCTGAGCTTTTCAATCTCATCTTTCATCGAGCCGGAGTCGTCAAAGAAGATCGCGACGTCGATAGCTTCGATCTTTGTCGAGAAGGTGAGGACTCTCGTTACATCAGCAGGAGCGTTGTAGGGAAGAACGACATAGAAAAGGCCGGCCGGAATATGGTCGCCGTCGTCAAGCGGATTCGAGCCGTAAGCTATTTCGGCAAGATCATCATCTCCGTCGCCGTCCGTATCCTTGAGAAGCGGATCGGTTCCGTATTCTTTCTCTTTTTTGTCGGAAAGACCGTCGTTGTCGCTGTCTTTGTCGTCAAAATCGAACATTCCGTCACCGTCGGTGTCTCTGCAAGGCTGTTCAGGACATTCCTGACTGTCGGAAACTCCGTCGCCGTCGCTGTCTGTATCAAGGCAGTTCGGAAGTGAATCGCCGTCGCGATCCTCGCAACCTTCAATTCCGTTCGGTATTCCGTCGCCGTCATCGTCAGCGTCGTCTAATCCGCACGGGCATTTTTCTACAGGATCTTCAGATTCTGTATCAGCCTGTGTATCTGCCTCTGTGTCTGAGCCGGAGTCAGTATCTGAGACGGAGCCAGTGTCCGTATCAGTGTCAGAACTGCCGGAATCAGTTGTGTCTGAGGCTGTATCCGAAGAAGTGTCCGCCTCAGAGTCGTTCGTATCCTGCGGTTCATCGTCATCGCTGCCGCATGCCGTGAAGAAGCATATCAGCGCCATGGTTGCAAGTAAAACCAGTAAAGTTTTTTTCATTTTGTTTCTCCTAAAAAAAAGTGTAAAAAACACCAACGGCGGAAATTATATTTGAAAACAAATAAAAGGAAAGTCTTTTCAAGGACTTTTGCAGAAAAACTAATCGTCGAAGTCGTCTTCTTCGTTCTTGTCTTCGCCTTTTGTAAACGTTACGAATTTCGAAATGGTTTTCGCTTTTGCGTCTTGTCCTGTAACCGCGACTGAAATGCGGTTGTATTTCTTCTTCATTTCGACATTCACGCTTATTGAAGAATCATTTTCGCCTTTTTCGATCCGTTTGTAGAACACTTTTTTTCCGTTGAGGAAGACAAACGCGTCTTTGACCTCTTCCGGATTGATCCCGAATCTGATTTCGATTGATTTCTGATCTGTTACGACGGGTGTTTTGTCAAAAACGATTTCAGGCATGGTGACAGGATATTCGCTTTCGATCAAGGCATCGGTTTTTCCGTTTGCCGGAGCGGTGCTTTCGGTCTTTGCCCAGAGACCGTTCGCAAGAAGAAGCGAGTCTCCGCACTTTCCTGCCGTTTCGGTGTTTCCTTCTGTCGATACCGAACCGATTTTTGTCGAAAGGTCTGACGCGCTGAAAAGTCCGGTCCCTTTCGGCAGATTTATTTTTGATTTTGCCTCTTCAAAAGTGCACTTCGCCGCATTAGCAAAAGGAATGTCGAATTCGGCGCTGTATTTCAGCTTGTAATCGTAAACTGAAAGGGAAAGTTTCTGTTTTGCCAAATCCTCCGCTTTTGCCGGTTTTTCGGTTTTGAAGGTGAATTTCGCCGTTGTCGATTTTCCCGGTTCGAGCGTGAAGGCGAAGTTTCCGTTTTCGATGAATATTTCGTCGGTATCGTTTGTGTTTATCAGCATCGCCTTGCCTTCGAGAACAGCGCCTTTGCCTTCGTTCTTTATCAGCACGGTGAGTTCTGCCGA
>CACZFE010000068.1 GCA_902780365.1 uncultured Spirochaetales bacterium | reverse complement strand
TCGAGTCTGTGGAGATTCTGCATGTTTTTTATAAATTCCCGCGAAGATTTTGTCTGGCCGAACCCTTTGAAATAGAGCCTGAGAGCGTATTTTTGTTCCAGAATATCGAAATTCCCGGTCTCGCTTCGGAACTCAAGCCCTTTTATTCCCGGTGTATCATTTGAGTTTTCGATCGAATTGGTCATCGCCTTTTTCGATGTAAGGCGAGGGTCGTCTTTTGCTGCCTCGATGTATTCTGCAATCGTCAGATCTTTACAGAAAAGAGATGAACAAATGAAAAATATGAAAAAAATAGAGAAAAACTTTTTCATATTCTGCCTAGATTCAGAAATTTCGAGTTTTCGTTCTGACCGAGGTCGAAAAATATGAAGAAATTTCCGCCGTCATCGACTGCGATGCCTTCGGGTTTAAGTTCAGAAAACTCTTTTATAAGTTCGCTTTTTTCGTTTTCAAAGCGGTAGAGTCCGCCGCACTTTTCGCTGTTGCAGGATGCCGTGTAATAGAATTTATCAGGGGAGAGCATGTAAATATCTGAAATTCTTCTTTCATGAGGAAGATCGACAAATATCGTTTTCAACTGGTTTTCGGAGATTCTTTTCTCTGCAAAAACGGTTTCGTAGCCGCTTATTTCAAAAATAACGCCGTTTTCATTGAAAAGAGGATTTTTGAAAGCGATGAAAAGTGAAGTGCCGATGAC
This sequence comes from uncultured Spirochaetales bacterium, assembly GCA_902780365.1. Lineage (GTDB taxonomy): Bacteria > UBP6 > UBA1177 > UBA1177 > UBA1177 > UBA1177. The sequence continues at coordinate 7,614 of CACZFE010000068.1, read as the reverse complement.
AAATATCCCTTCGATGTCGATTGTTTTTTCTGCAATACCTTTTTTGAGGAGCTTCGCTGCTTCTGAATCGGATTTTTCAGCGAAATCTTTAAGAATTCCATAAAAATCAACAGCTTTTTCAAGATTCGCTTCCTCGTTTGAGAAAGTGACTCTCGCAAGGATCCTTCTTTCGGGTTTGAGTTTTCCTTTTTTGGAGTAACTGAGCGACGACATTATGAGATAAGTGTTTTTACTTTCTTTCGCTATTGATTCTAAGTCATTGATTTTGCTGAAATTATTTATGATGATTGCCTTCGTTTCGCCGTTTTTGCTTACTTCGAAAAGAAGAGGAGTTTTCTTTTTGGTTTCGTCCGAAACGACGAGAAATTTTCCCGTTTCAGGAACAAAAACAGCACCCGAAGCCTCGATTTTGACCTGACCGTTCCACTGTATAGGCGTGACCTGCGGAGACGTTTCAGGAAACGTCTCTACATTTTGTTTTATCGTGTCTTTTGGTAGAGACGTAACCTGATACGTCTCATCCGGTATTTTATTCAGTTTTTTTTTAGCCCTTTCCTTTGCGGAAAGTTTTGACTGAGTGACTGAAAACGCTCTCGCCAGATTGTCCCAGACATTGCTTCCGCATGTTATCGAGACTTTTTCACCAAGGATAAATCCGTTGTTTTCAGGGATTTTGACAACTATTTCTCTTCCCCAGAGAGCGATGCCGGGGTTTTTCAGAAGACGCACCGGAAGCGGGATTATTCTGCCTCCGAGTCCGGTGACAACGCCTGTTATCTGCTGGGGTGACTGCGTATTTGATATTGTGACCTCGTCACCGATTTTTATAACAGAGAACTGAGATTCGGGGATGTAGCCTTTTACAAAAGAAGGTTCTTTGTTGACAATCGAAAGGATGGGGCTGTATGCCGCGATTTTCTCGCCGCCTTTGAAGAAGACTTTCTCGCCGTTTCCGTTTTTGATGAAAACGCTGCCGATGATTCCTTCGAAAGGAGCATAGACCGCCATGTCGGAATTCTGTTTTTCGAGCGATGCAAGTTCGGCGCGGAGTTTTTCCTCCTGTGCTTCTTCCGGAGTTTCGCCGCTTTCAAGCATTTTGCTGTACATACGGTGGATTTCGGCGAACTCTTTTCTGCGCTCTACGATGGCCGATTCGAGCGATTCGATCTGGATTTCTATAGGATTTCTGACCGAATCTGAAATTTTCACACTTTTCAGTCCCCCTGCAAGTTCCTTGTTGATTTTAAGCTGATTCTCGAGAGTCTGTATCTGAGCCCTGAGTTCGCTTATTACGGCGCGTTCTGCCGCTTTGTTCTGCAGGATCTTTGATTTTATTTCCTTCTCGCTCATTCCGCGTTTCGTCTCGATCTGAAGCAGCTGGCTGCGGATTTCGGCGATGCGGATGGAAAGTTCCTGACTTTCAAGTTCGGCAAGTTTCTGACCTTTGTAGACAGTGTCGCCTTCCATTACAAGAATTTTCTTGATACTTACAGAAGTCTCTGAATTTATTATGGTTTCGTTTGATTCCGCGAAACCTTGAAATGTTGTTGTTTCACCACCGGAATAAACAATGATACCTGCGATTACCGCAATCAGAACAGCGATGAATGTCAAGAGCAGACCAAGTCCGTGAATTCTGTCGTTATACACAGAAGCAACCTCTAATAATAAAAAGCAATAACAAAGATTTATAGCAGAATTTGTGTTTTTGTAAAGAGATTTTTTCTTGCTTTTTCCAGTGGATTTTGTATTTGAAAAACAAATGTGTCACTGTTGACAGGCTTATTAAACCGGTTTTGTACTTCAAAGCCGGAAATGAGGGATGAGTAGTGTGAATTTAACCTTTATAAGGAGATAGCTCATGGAGTTTATAACTTTTATCATTGCATTGATTATCGGAGCGGTTTTGGGGGCTGCCATCGGAGTCCTTGTGATGAAACTGCGTTCGGCGAAAGATATCGTGGCGGCTGCGGAAGCACTGGCGGCAAGCAAGGCTGAAGCGGCAGCCGAGCTGGCTAAAAATCAGGCTGAGGCGGCATCAGCCATTGCGAAAAGTCAGGCTGAAAGCGAAAATTTAAGACAACTGCTTGCCGAAACAAAGGAAGAAAGCGAGAAAAGCAGGAAAGAGGCGCTCGAAACCCAGCAGAAGCACTTCAACGAAACGATAGAGAAGGTGAAGGCCGAAATGCGCGTCGCTACGGAGCAGATGCTGAAAGACAGACAGAAAGATTTCACCGAATCAAGCGGTCAGAATTTGGATCAGATCCTGAAACCTCTTAAAGATTCGATCGCAACAATGAAAAAAACTATGGAAGAAAGCACCTTGAAACAGGCCGAACTCGGTTCTTCGCTTTCGGAGAACATCAAGAACGCGATGCGCTTCAGCGAAAACGCGAAAACAAGCGCTGACGAGCTTTCCAACGCATTGAAACTTAAAAACAAGGCCATGGGAAACTGGGGCGAGATGCTGCTTGACAATCTGCTCGCTTCATTGGGCCTGACCAAAGGTGTGCATTATGACACTCAGGCGAAAATCTGCGATGCCGACGGTAAGACTGTCCGCAGCGAAGATAACAAATCCCTTATTCCGGATGTTATTCTTCACCTCGACCAGAACCGCGAAGTGATCATTGATTCAAAGGTTTCTCTGAAGGCTTTTGTCGATTATGCCAACGCCGAGAGCAATACTGAGCGGGAAAAAGCTTTGGGAGAACTTATCGCCAGTATTGAAAGCCATGTCAGCGAGCTTTCTAAAAAGGATTATTCAAAATATATCAAGCCGCCGAGAGTCAAAATGGACTATGTCATAATGTTCGTGCCGCATTACGCTGCGCTCTGGACGGCTCTCAACGCAAAACCCGGCCTTTGGCAGGATGCGATGGAGAAAAACGTCTATATCGCCGACGAACAGACGTTATATGCCGCTCTCAGGATCATAAAAATGACATGGACCCAGATAGTTCAGAACGAAAAATACGAAAAAGTCTTCGAACTGGCCAACACTATGGTGGAAAGAGTCGGAATGTTCATGGAATTTTACAAAAATATAGGTGATAGCCTGGATAAAGCCAAAACCGCTTTCGATAAAGGTTACGGCAAGCTGCAGCCAGGCGGACAGAGCATCCTCACCACCTGCGGCGAACTCATAAAAATCGGTGCCAGACAAAGTGCGAAGCACAAAATTCCTGAACTTGCCGGAACCGATATGATCCAGCTGCCTTTATCCGAAGAAAGCCTTTCCAAAGAGGAAAACGGCAATTCTCTTTAAATCGTTTATTCCGGAGTTCTGACTCTTCCCAACTGGCCGCAGGCCGCAAGTTTGTCGCCGCCGCGGGATTTTCTGATCAACGCTGTCACGTTTTTCGCGATCAGAATATTCTGAAAATCGATGATTTTTTTCATCGGAGTGGGCTCGAAAGCGGCTTCGTCAAAGGTGTTGAACGGGATGATATTGACTTTCGCGTCGTATCTTTTGGCGATTTTGGCAAGTTTTTCGGCATCATCGGGAGTATCGTTGAAATTTTTGAGCATGACATATTCAAGAACCACCATTTTGCGCGAAATCGGGTAGGAATCTATTGCTTTCAGCAACTCTTTCAGCGGATATTTTTTGTTTATCGGCATGATTTTATTGCGTTTTTCATCAGTCACGGCATGAAGTGAAACGGCTAAATTTACCTTTGTTTTTTCGCCGAGTTCGACGATTTTGTCTGCGATTCCCGAAGTCGAAACGGTAATTTTTCTGTTCGAGAAGTTGAAACCGAAGTCGTCAAGCAGAATATCGATAGAATCAAGAAGGTTTTCAAAGTTGAGAAGGGGCTCTCCCATTCCCATGAAAACTAAATTCGTGATTCTTTTTTCGTTTTTTTCGGCTTCGATCTGAGCTGAAAGGACCTGGGAATTTATCTCGGAAACTGTGAGATTCCGCCTGAATCCGAGGCTTCCCGTGCGGCAGAAAGCGCAATGTAGCGGACATCCTGCCTGAGTCGAGACGCAGAGAGTGCAGCGCGTCTCTTCCGGGATTATGACTGCTTCGATGACATTTCCGTCGGAGAGGGTGAAAGCGAGTTTCTGCGTGCCGTCGGAAGATGTGAAGATTTCACTTGGAAAAACCGGTGATATTTCAAACATCGCGGCAAGTTTTTCTCTGTCTGATTTACTGATATTGGTCATTTCATCGAACGAGAAGACTCTTTTCTGGTAGATCCACTGCATTATCTGTGCTGCCTTGAATTTCGGAAAACCGTTCTCAAGGAGTGTTGATTCAAGTTTTTTGCGTGTTAAATCAAAGATCTGCATGACTACATTCCGAAAAAGAAAGATAAAATCGAATTCATTATTTCAGTCGGAAGAAGGAACATGATAAGTCCGCCGGCCGCAAGGAACGGTCCGAAGTAAATTGCGTGCTCGACATCTTTTTCGTCTTTTGAGTTGAGGTCTTCAGCCGAAATGTTGCCGGCAAGACGCTTTTTTCCGAAGAAAAGTTTTGCGGCAAGATAGAAAATTATTCCGCCGAATGATGCGAGAAAGAGGACAAACGGGATCTTGACAGGGCCTGTGAACGCGCCGATTGCAGCAAGGATATAGACATCGCCGAGTCCCATGCCGATTTTTTTCGTAACAATGTAGAAAAGAAAAATAGCGAGCAGAAGAAATCCCGCTCCGGCACCGATCCCGATTAGCGATTCCTGCCAGGTGATCGTCGGCTCGAAAAAGCTCCACAGAATCCCCATGAAAATAGGCGGAATTATAACTTTTGAATATACAAACTGTGTCTTGTAGTCGATTGCCGCCGTGACGACGAGCGCCGAAATGAAGTAAAGCGGGAGGATCAGGTGCGGATGAAGCCCGAATTTAAGGAATGCGAAAAGATATAAAACCGCATTCAAAAGCTCGATCACAGGATAAATCAGCGAAATTTTTTCGCCGCAGCCGGAACATTTTCCACGGAGAAAAAGCCAGCTGAAAACGGGAATATTCTCGTACCAAGTTATTTTGTGACCGCATTTCGTGCATGAACTCGGCGGGAAAACGATGCTTTTGCCAAGCGGGATGCGGTAGATGCAGACATTGAGAAAACTGCCGAAAAGAAGCCCGTAAATAAAAACGAAAGCGACCGAAAACGGCATGAAACGCTTTGAATTGAGAATAAAGAAAAGATCTTCCATAAAAACCTCCGGAGACGAAAGACCGGAAATTTTCGATATAACGGCGAAAATGTCAATATACTGCCGCCGCCAATTCTTGTCGAAATACTGCCGCCGGATCTTGGTCGAAAATTCGAATGTCGAAATATCGAAATATCGACGGCGGCAAAGAATTTTATTTTTTTCTCGTTTCTCTTTAAAATCCTGCGTTGATTTTGTTTCAGGAGGAGAAATGAAAATAGTTTTTGCTTCCACGAACCGCGGAAAACTGCGCGAGGCTGCTGAGATTTTTAAAGATTTTGAGATCGTTCCTATAAACACTTTTTCTGCTTGGAAATCACCTGACGAAAACGGCTCGACTTTTCTGCAGAACGCTGTGATAAAGGCTGAGGCTGCGGCTAAGTCTGCGCCTGATTCGATCGTGCTTGCGGACGATTCAGGGCTGGTCATTCCGGCTTTGGACGGAGCTCCGGGAATATTTTCGGCAAGGTTTTCTAAAGAGGGGACCGATGCTGCAAACCGTGAGAAACTTCTTGCCGAACTTTCCGGAAAGAGCGACAGAAGCGCCTATTTCGTGTGTGCTGCGGTCCTGATTTTTCCCGATAAAACTGTGTTCGCGGCCGAAGGAAGATGCTACGGCAGGATAATCGAAAGCTGCCGGGGAGATAACGGTTTCGGTTACGATCCGCTTTTTGTTCCGGAAGGTTACGGCAGAACTTTGGCCGAACTTTCCGAAGATGAAAAAAATTCGATAAGCCACCGCGGAAGAGCTTTCCGAAAATTGTTGACTTTTAAAGGCTCTTCAATATAAAAGCGCGGTTTTTTGTTTTATTTCTATTTTTGGAGGAAATTATGGCTTTGAAGCTCAGAGGTGCAAGAAAGGCTAAGGCGAAAGATGTCGAAGCTGCTGCGCATATCGTTGAAAATGACGCTTTTCAGGAACAGGGAAAAAAGGTCGTTCTCGAGCATCCTTACTTTATTTTCGGTTGTGTTGCGGCAATCGTTGTTGTAGTTGTTGTCGCAATGCTTATTTCAACAGCTGTCAAATCGGCATCCGACGCGAAATCGCTTGAATATGCAACTGCGACGGAACTTCTCGACAAGGCTGACGACGACACTTCAGAAAACGCGAAAGCAGCTTACGAAAAGGCTCTCGAAGCTTTTGACAAAGTTATCAAAAATCAGTCCGGTTCCATTAACGCGGCGGCTTCTATGGTTTTCTCAGGCCGTATTTACAAAGAACAGCTCAACAACTGCGACAAGGCAGTAGATTTCTTCAAACAGGCCCGCACGAGCGGCAAACTTGATACCGACATCCGTTTCGTAACCTATGAAGGCGAAGCAATGTGCTACTTCGACAAAGGCGACTACGAGAAAGCGGCAAATCTCTGGAAGGAATGGCTCAACCAGAAAACCGATGTTTATAAGGATTACGCGCTTTACTACACTGCTATGACCTGCGAAAAACTCGGCAAGGCTGACGAAGCTGCTCAATACTACAACAGATTGAAAGATGAGTATCCGAAGAGCCTTCTTATTGCTAAGATAGTCGGCAAAGTCACAACGAAAGAGCCTGAAAAAGCACAGAATTAATTGATGTTTCCGCACAAATTTTTTCCACTTTTTTTCCTTTTTTTATTTTTACTTCCGCTTTTTGCCGAATTTAATGAATTTGCCGGAGCTGAAGGCAGAGCACCTGTTTTTGTCAAAAAAGGTACACCTCATCTTGCGATAGAATGGGCGATACCGCTCAAGAAAAACCAGGTCCAGGTAAACAGGCGCGAAGAAGCCGGTGTGACACTTTTCGGTGACGATCTGCTTGTCGCGACGAGAGCAGGAGAACTTCATCTTTTCGGAAAAAACGGCGGACTCAAAGTCACTGCTGTTTTTGAAGGCGAATGTACGGTTGCTCCGCTTGCAGTCGATGAGAAGCACGTGCTTGTTTCAGTTTCAAATTCAGTTTTCATGCTTGAACTTGTAACTGAAAAAAAAGGGAGAAAAACTGAATACAGCTGGAAAGTCCTCTGGAATGTGGCGGGAAAGGCGAGTATCGCGGCGCAGCCTTTCATTTATGAGAACAAATTTGTTCTTATCCAGTTCCATGACAGCGTGATTTATGTTGTCGACAAGGAGAGCGGCGAACTCAAAAACATGTACAGCGACTACGAGAACAATGATGAGCTTGCCGTTGTCCGTCTTGCTCCTCCGGTCGTTGTCGACGGAAAAATCGTTTACGGTTTTTCGGACGGGACGATAACGTTCTTCATGCTTCGCGACGAAGGAAAGGTCGATCTTATTCCTTACTACAAATTCAAAACGGCGAACTCGATGACAAAGTTCGAAAAGCGCGATTTCTTCGATGTCCTTTCGTTTGTCCAGATCGAGGATTCGATTCTTTTCTCAGGCGGAGAATACGGCGGCGTGATAGTAGGCGGAAAACCGACAAAGCTTGAAAACATGGAAGACT
>CACZFE010000067.1 GCA_902780365.1 uncultured Spirochaetales bacterium | reverse complement strand
ACCGAAGCTTCGAATTTGCTGAAAAAACTTGAATACCGCGGTTACGATTCTACCGGAGCAGCTTTCATCAAAGAGGACGGTTCTGTCGCTCTCAGAAAAAAAGTCGGCGCACCCTCGAAAGTCGTCGAACAGCTTGAACTTGCGAAATACAGCGGCTTCAAATTCATAGGTCAGGTCCGCTGGGCAACTTACGGAGCAGTCACTGATGTCAACGCCCAGCCGCACGAGGTCAACTGTCTCGTCCACATGGTCGGAGCGCACAACGGCAACGTCAGCAACACCGACAAACTCAAGGTTTTACTCAATGAAAACGGCCATAATGTACTTTCAGACAACGACGGTGAAATGGTTGTCCACCTTGTAGAGCATTTCTATCACACACTTACCGCAAAAAAAGCTCCGAAAACGACAGACGACAAAATCGCCGTTATGATAAAGGCTATCAGAAAAGCGCAGAAAATGATCGAAGGAAGCTACGCGGCATGCGTGACTCTTCCCGAAATCCCCGGCGTTTTCGCAATCAAAGCGGGGTCGTCGCTCTATGCCGGCAAAGGCTCTGACGCTTCCGGAAACTTCATAGTCGTTTCAAGCGACCTCACCTCCATTCTCTCAAAAACAAGATTTCTCATTCCGATGTCGGAAGGCGAAGGGATCTATTTCGACAGTGAGAACTACAAACTGTTCTCTCTGACAGAGGACAAAGAGTGGGTTCCGAAGCTCAGCAGAAGCAGGCTCAACATCGCCGACATCCAGCTTCAGCCTAAATATCACTTCTTCATGGAGCAGGAAATCTATTCGTCGCCTAAAAACATCGAAAATCTGATGCTCTACTACTTCAATTCCAAAGAGGAAAAGGAACTTTACTCCGTTTTCGAGGAGAACTGCGACAACGCCCGCGAGATCCTCTACTCTCTCCTCGCCCTCTACGATCTCTACGACAGAAAAGAACTTTCAGCGGAATTCGAAAAGATACGCAACATTCCGGTTTTCAGGGAAATTTTTGAAAAAACCAAAAAATTCGCTCCGAAACCCCTGCATTTTGCCTTCCGTTCCGAGGAAAAAACGCTTCTCGAAGAGCTCAACGGAATAAACGACAACTATTTTCAGGAACTCTGGCTCATCGACTCGATGCTGATCTGGAAAAAGAAGAGAATGATAATCAGATTCCGCGACAAACTTGTAGCGGCGCTTAAAGCCACGAAAAAAAACGGCGGCAGGATCTTCCTTATCGCAAGCGGAACTTCCTACCACGCTTCTCTTACCGGAGCATACTTCTTCAACAACATGTCGGATATTTCGCTTATCACTTCAAATCCCGGCGCTTTCAGGTCGAGCTACATCAATTCACTTTCCGACAAAGACATCATAATCGGCGTCAGCCAGAGCGGCGAAACGAAAGATTTAGTCGATATTTTCAACGAAATCAGAAAGGCGAACGAGAAAACCACACTGATCACGATCGTAAACAACGAAAACTCGACTCTGCCGCAGGAAAAGAGTGACTTCTACCTTCCTATCATGTGCGGCTCGGAAATAGCGGTCGCTGCAACAAAATCATTCATCAGCCAGATCGCTATTTTCTATATTCTTGCAGCACTTATCAAAAACAGCGAAGAAAAGGTTCTCAACAACCTTGGCAAAATCAAATACTTCATGGATTTCACGCTGAAAAACATTGATGTTCCGGTAGCGGATGTCGCATACGAACTTTTCATGAAGCCGTCGATCCACATTTTGGGGACATCTCTCACCGGTATCGCAAAAGAAGGAGCGCTTAAAATCAGAGAAGTCGTCCTCAACCACACTGAAGGTTACGACGCTGCCGAATTCAAGCACGGTCCGAACACGATCCTCGGCAAGAACACGATCTACTCTCTCACCGATATGGAAAAACTTCTCGGTAACCTGATCGAAATGGTCGAGAAAATGTTCTCAAAAGGCTTCTTCTCAGGCCACGAGAGCGATTCCGAAATGATAAGAAACATCATCAACATGACAAAAAATCTGAAATTCAGAAAGATGAACGAGGATTTTGTCGAAAAATCTTTCGCTTCCGCCGAAGAACGCGCTCTCACGAAGCAGATCGCAGATCTCTTCAACGAAAATGTCGATATCGAGGAATTCTTCTCTAACTATCCGCTTGTCTTCGTCTGCCCGCCTGACGAAAGAGATAAACGGATCACGATTTCGCAGATCCACACCCACAAGATCCGCGGTGCCGACATCGTTCTCATCGCGGAAGACGACGAAGACCTCAAGAACGCCGCTCTCGGTGTTCCGGCAAGCGCGAACAACTATTGGGCGAAAGTCATCGAACTTCCGAGAACGGGCGACAAGAACATTTTCGTCTTCGAAGCAGCCGTCGTGCTTCAGCTTCTCGCACTGAAAATGAGCGTTGCCAAAATGAAATATCTCAACCGCTCCGAAATCCAGAACCACGGTGTTCACCCCGACGTTCCGAAAAACGTCAGCAAATCAATTACTGTCGATTAATCCCAATCCCAATAATCTCAATTTCATCGTCACGTCGTCACGAGGTAACGCCGTAACGATTGATAAATTTTATCGGCGCGCAATAAAAACGATAAAAAAATGCCGCCGTTACTGAAACGGCGGCATCAAAATTTTCAGGATTTTAATTGATTTCTACCAGTCAGTATAACTGGGCATGGATGAGTTTATAATATAACCATTATTCCATTTCAGATTAAGTTCACATGCATCACTTGAATAATCACCAACCCATGTTACTTCCACAACTTCCCAGAAATTATTTTTGTTTTTGAAATTCGTTACCTGAGGATCTACTCCGTAAGTTGCCCTTAAAGTGCCGCCGCAGTAGACATTAATAACCGGATGAGTCTCCAAAGAAGATGGGTCATAATCACTCCATGAATAATAGTTTACTCCTACTCTGAAAACATCTCCGTTATTCGGATTGTCAACATTTATGTTTTCAGGTTCTCCAGCCGTGCGGATATTATCCATATCAAGACGAGGATTTTTCATGGTTTTTAAATTTCCTTCTTTGTCATAGTTTTGAGTATCGCCATATCCCCAAGATGGATTTTTACTGCTGTAGTAACAAGCACCACTTTCCCAAGTACTTGTCTTTCCATCTTTACCCATGTGCAGATCCAAATCTCGACCGCTTGTAGGCGAGCTGTGGCTACCTGTCTTATCCCAGCAGAGCTCGATTCTAAGACCCGCAGATTCAACTTTTATAATCCATTCACACTCATGAATTTCACCGTTTTCACGAGTAACTTTGAGGTGAAGTTTGTAACTGCCAGAAAGTCTGAATTTTACTTTAAACTGAGACAAACCAACTCCGCTTACGACCGTTTTTCTGTCACTCTCAGCAAAAGTTCCAAGTTCTCCCTGAGTTTTTGCAGCTTTAACATAAGAATTGACTTTGCCAAGAACTATGTCGCACGGACCTTGCGACAAAGTCCATTCCCAAGTTGCCGTGTCGGCATCGTTGAACTTGTGACCAGTATCATAAATCTGTTTACCGTCAATTATCTTATCAGCGAAAGGAGTTGCCGTTCCAATATCAAAAGCGCAGTCGATAGGCGGAGCACAACAGAGCTTGTCATCTTTACAGCCGTTGCAGTTGTTGTCGGCATTGTCGCACTTGTCAAGCGACGGAGCTATTCCGCCGACACATTCGCCCCACTTACCCTGCGTTGCACGCATATTCGTAACTTTACATGTCTGGACACCGTCCTGACAGGTTCCGATATTTCTGTAATTCTTAGGTCCTAAGAAACAAGACTGAGTCTGACCAGGTGAGCACGGGCAGCCTTCATCAACGATACCGTCGCAGTCGTCGTCGACCTGGTTGCAGAGTTCTGATGCACCCTCATCTATATCGGCAGACAAACATTCAGCTTTCATAGGAATACAGGTGTCATTACATATTTCAGCATCAATCGGAAGCTGGTAAGCATCACCGTAGTCTCCCGTGTAACCGACATCAATAACGCCGCTGTCACCTGTATCGGTGTCACCTGTGTCATCAGTTCCCCAGTAAACAATGCAGCTTCCCTTTTTATTATCGACCTCTCCGTCGCAGTCATCGTCAATGCCGTTGGTACAGAGCTCTTCGCCTGTCTCATAGACTGGTTCGACAGCACCTTCGCATTTTCCCCAGGTTCCGTCTTCCTTGCAGGTTCTTTCAGCAGATTTGCACGGACCTACATTTTCAGTTACAGGATCCCCCTGATATCCGCATTTCTGCACTTTTCCGGGTTCGCAGTTTCCAGTTATAGGACCCTCGTCGTACTCTACATCTCCGTCATCAGTCTGGTCATCTCCATCATGACCGCCTGAATTGCCGCCGCCCTGATTATTTCCATCACCTCCTGTTCCATCTTCACTGCCGCTTTCGCCTTCTCCGGAACCGTCATCTGCAGAACCGGGCTTTACGCATCTGCCGGAAGAACAAGTCTGACCGAGCGGACAGTCGAAACTGCTTTCGCATGCTCCGCCTTCAGCTTCTGAACCGCCGCCGCATGACATAATCAATGCGGTCAAAAAACAAGCCAGAATAAAAAAGAGTTTTTTCATAATTGCCTCCCAAAAACACTATAACCTTTTCATTATACCTATAATCAGATTTTTTCAAAGAGTTTTTTAACTTATGACCTATTTTACAGCTTCGTAACAGCTTTCGCAGATTCCGGTGATTTCATCGGTGTAGTCATGAAGTTTTCTCTTCTTCCAGCAGCGCGGGCACTTCTCGCCTTCAGCCGTTTTTACGCCGATCCAGAGATCCATATCCTCAACTTTTTCAAGTCCTTCCGCAGAAGCGGCTTTCTTGAACTCGGAAACTATGAAAATCGATTCAAGGTTGCTAAGCTCAGAATCAAGGACAGGATTGTTTTCATAGTAGATCTGCACACTTGCATCGAGCGAATGACCGATTGTCTTGTCAGCTCTCAGAACTTCGAGCTTTTTCTGGACTGCGTTTTTCGCATCAAGGACAGTCTGCCATTCTTCAAGGAATTTAGCGTCTTCGTCGTTGAAATTTGATTCCGGGAACTGCTCAAGGAAAACGCTTTCCTTCTTTGCGCCCTTCAAGTATCCGTAAGCCTCTTCGCATGTGAAACTGAGGATCGGCGCGAGAGCTTTGACAACGTCAGAAAGTATCGAGTAAACGACGCTCTGTGTCATTCTGCGTCTTCTGTCGTCGGCGCGCATCGTGTAGCGGTCTTTGATGATGTCGAGGTAGATCGCGCTCATCGGGATCGTGAAGAAATCGAGCATTTCGTGGTGGACGCGGTGGAACTCGTAGTTTTCGTAGTATTCGCGGATGTCTTTGAGTCTTTCCTGCCATGTGAGATAAGCCCATCTGTCGAGCGAAGTGAGTTCCTCTTTCTTGAAGCTCATCGTTTCGGGGTCGAAATCGTTGACGAAACCGAACATGAATCTGATCGTGTTTCTGATCTTTCTGTATGCCGTAGCGCAGCTTTCGATGATCGAATCGCCGATTCTGTTGTCGTCGCTGTAGTCTTCGCAAGCGACCCAGAGTCTCAGGATTTCTGCGCCGTATTTGTTGATTTTGACCTGCGGATCGATGAAGTTGCCTTTGCTCTTAGAGATCTTTTCACCCTTCTCGTCAACGATGAATCCGTGCGTGATGAGGTTTTTGTAGGGAGCTTTTCCGTTGATGAGAACGCTCATTTTAAGCGAAGACTGGAACCATCCGCGGTGCTGGTCACTTCCTTCGAGGTAAAGGTCAGCCGGATATTCGAAGCCTCTCTTTCCGTCGAGCACTTTAGCCCAGCTTACGCCGCTGTCGAACCATACGTCGAGGATGTCGTTTTCCTTGCTGATGTGCGAGCCGCCGCATTTCGGGCATTTGAAACCTGCAGGAAGGAATTCCGCAGCGGTTTTATCATGCCAAACCTGAATTCCTTTCTCGGAAATTTCGTCAGCGACTTTGTGCGCGATCGCCGCATCGACGATCTTTTCGCCGCAGTCGTCGCACGAGAACGCGATTATCGGAACGCCCCAGCTTCTCTGACGCGAAATGCACCAGTTCGGAGCTTTTTCGAGCATCGGAACTATTCTCTTTCTTCCCCACTCAGGGAACATGCGGACTTTTGCGATTTCGTCAAGGCATTTCTTGCGAAGTCCCGTGTCGTCCATCGAAATGAACCACTGCTCGGTCGCTCTGAAAATGACCGGTTTGTGGCATCTCCAGCAGTGCGGATAGCTGTGGTCGATCATTTCGCCCGGCTTGTTGAGAAGGTATCCTGTGTTGTAAAGGTGTTCCGTGATTACAGGATTTGCCTTGAAAACGTGCATTCCGCCGATTACGGGGATATTTTCGTCGATGATTCCGCTTCCGTTGACTGGAGCGTAAGGCTCAAGGCCGTATCTGAGGCCGGTGACATAGTCGTCGGCACCGTGTCCGGGAGCCGTGTGGACGCAGCCTGTACCTGCATCGGCAGTGACGTAGTCCGCATAGACGATTATCGATTCGCGGTCGATGAACGGATGTTTTGCCTTCATTCCTTCGAATCTCATCGCGTCGAATTCCGCGACGACTTCAGGATTTTCAGCTCTGACAGCGTGGACGAACGAATCTTTGAGAACGCTTGCGACGATGAAAACTTCGCCGCCATATTTTACTGCCGAATACTTGAATTCGGGGTTAAGAGCGATCGCAAGGTTTGCCGGAAGAGTCCACGGAGTCGTTGTCCAGATAACGAAGTTCACCTTCTCTCCTTCAAGTTCTTCGAGTTTGTCGATGAGCGGGAATTTTACGTAGATCGAAGGCGACTGATGGTTGTCGTATTCGATTTCGGCTTCTGCAAGCGCAGTTTCGCAGCTCGTGCACCAGTAAACAGGTTTTTTTGCCTTGAAAAGCGCGCCTGATTCGACGACTTTCGCGAACTGATGGGCGATGCAGCCTTCGTATTTCGGATCGAGAGTAATATACGGATGATCCCAGTCAGCCAGAACGCCGATGCGTTTGAAGCCTTCGCGCTGAGTGTTTACCCAGTTCATCGCGAACTTCTTGCACTCTTCCAGGAACTGGCTTTTCGTCATCTCTTTGCGCTTCGAGCCCAGCTTTTCTGCCGTTTTGAGCTCGATCGGAAGACCGTGGCAGTCCCAGCCGGGAATAAGGGCAGTGTAAAGCCCCGTCATATTTTTGAACTTTACGACAAAATCCTTGAGAGTTTTATTGAGAATATGGCCGTTGTGCAGATTTCCGTTGGCATAAGGCGGACCGTCGTGAAGGACGAATGTAGGTTTCCCTTCATTCTGCTCCAGGATTTTGGAATAGATCTTATTTTCTTCCCATTTTTTCAAAATTTCGACTTCCTTGACCGGAAGATTCGCCTTCATCGGGAAATCGGTCTGCGGCAGATTGAGCGTCTTGCTGTAATCCATAATAAAAACTCCTTATTAAATAAGCATAAAAAAAACGCGGAATATTAGTCTTTTTCGCTTTAAAGTCAAGGATGGATCGTGACGGCGTAACGACAAAAAAACTGCTTTTTTCTTTTTTTCGGCTAAAATTCTGCGTTTTTGGATTGATTTCATGTTTTTTTCAGGGAGGAAACAATGACTTTTCTTGTGATTTTATTGGTGATTGTCGTTCTTTGCGTAATTATTTTCTGCGCGCTTTACAACAAACTTGTCGGTCTCAGGAACATCGTCCGCAATTCATGGAGCCAGATCGACGTTCAGCTCAAAAGACGTTTTGACCTCATCCCCAACCTTGTCGAGACAGCAAAAGGCTACATGAAGCACGAAAACGAGACTTTCGTGAAAGTCACCGAAGCCCGTGCCGCCGCGATGTCGGCTGTAAACAAAGGCGATGTCAAGGAAGTAAGCGCAGCTGCTGCGAACCTTGATGCAAGTCTTGCAAAAATGCTGCTCACTTTCGAAAATTATCCGGAACTCAAGGCAAACCAGAATTTCCTCGCCCTTCAGGAAGAGCTGACCTCGACTGAAAACAAAATCGCTTTCGCGCGCCAGGCTTACAACGACGCCGTCATGAGTTTCAACAACGCTGTCGAAATGTTCCCGACAAACATAATCGCCGGAATGTTCAGCTTCAAGCAGTCCGATTTCTTCGAGATCGAGAAAAAGGAAGAAAAAGAAGCCCAGAAGGTAAACTTCTGAAATCATTAGTTTATCATGTGGGAACTCATCGAGAAAAACAAGCGCAAGTCGCTTTTCGTCCTGATTCTGATGTTCATTCTGATGACCGTCCTTTCGGGAGCGATAGGTTTTGCGATCGAGCCGAATTACGGCGCTTACTGGGGAGCCTCTTTCGGGATCCTGTTTTGGGCAATCCAGTCTCTCGTCG
>CACZFE010000066.1 GCA_902780365.1 uncultured Spirochaetales bacterium | reverse complement strand
CCAAAACATTGGAAACACGTCTTTCCGAAAGGTCGAATATCTTGACCTTTTTGTCCTTCCCGGCGGAAATTATGTTTTTGCCGTTATTGAAAAAAACTATCGTCGAAATCTGGTCTGTGTGCAACGGATATGAAAAAATCTTTTTGCCTGTCAGAGGATTCCAGAAACGGAGCATTCCGTCAGAATCGCCCGAAGCGAGGAACTGTCCGTCCGGCGAAAACGCAAGGCTGTATGAAACCGTGCCGTCTTCACCGAAAGAAGAGATCGCCGATTCTGTCGCTATGTTCCAGAGCCTTGTCGAGAAATCCCAGCTTGACGAAGCCAGGAACTTTTCGTCCGGAGAGTATGCGAGCGACGGAATGTAGGTCGTATGTCCGCGCAGTCGTTTCATCTCTTTGGTCAAATCGGTGCGCCACAACTTGACCGCACGGTCTTCTCCCACCGAAACGAGCGAATTGCCCATCGGAAGGAATGTCGCAGAATAGACCGAACCTTCATGATCACGAAGGTCATCGATCTGCCTTGTGTCAAGATTTATCAGTTTTATGGAACCGTCATGCGTCGCGGCGGCGGCCAGCCTTCCGTCATTCGAGACATCAAGCGAGAAAAAAGCGTCCCAATGCTCGAAAACACCGAGCGGTTTATCTGAAACGACACTCCAGAGAGCCAATTTTTTATCGTAACTTGCCGATATAAATCTGGCTCCGTCGTTCAAAAAACGGACTGCCACCGTCGGTTCGGTGTGAAAGTCGAAAATCTTTTCTATACCGCTTCTGGCAATAAGATAGATTTTCCCCGAGCTGTCGGAGACAAGAATCCTTGTTCCGTCCGGCGCCCAGTCTATGCTGCGGACAGTGTTCTCAAGTTCGAACCTGCCGGCCGAAGAAAGGGTGAGATCGTCGGTCTTTACGACCCAGAGCGTCTTTTCCGTTCCGCCGAACGCGATAAATTTGTTCCTTGGAGAAAAGGCAAGCGCGTAAATTTCACCGGCAAGAGTCGGCAGCGATTTTATCTGCGCACCGTCCGAAGCATTCCAGAGAATGAGGTTGTTGTCCCAGCTTCCTGTTGCTATATACTTGCCGTCAGAAGAAAATCCGACCGCACTGACTTCGTCCTTGTGACCGCTCAGGGTAAATTTTTCAGTTCCGTCTGCTGCATATACTCTGACCTCCTTTCTTTTGCCGGAAACCGCAAAAAGAGAGGCGTCAGGGGAAACCGCGACACTGCGCGCATCAAAATCCACATTTGCCAAATTGCCTTTGAAAGCGTTGTTGCCGTAGACTTTTGAAAGATACAAAAGAGATTGTATATGCAGCATACTCTCTCGACTTTCTTCAATATTTTCATTAAGATACGAATCAGGATAGCTCCACGGGCTCTTAGAATTGAACGGAGAGTTATAGAGCGCAGCGGATGCAAAAATCTCAGAATCGGAATACCTTCCCTCTTCCAGAAGTTTTCCGGCATATTCAAGATAACCCAGAGAAAGATTAAGATGAGCCGTTCTTTCATCCTTTACAGACTTGTAGTAAGCCTGAAAAGCTGCGGCAGAAGCGAAGAACAAAAGAATGATAAAAAGCGTTCCGAGAACTGAAAGAGGTTTGTTTTTTATCACGAAACGCTTTGCAAGTTCCAGAGAACTGTATTCATAAGCCGTGATCCTGCCGCCGGACATGAAGTTTTCTATCTCTTTCGCGACTTCCAAAGCCGACTGATAGCGGGAAGACGGGTCTTTGGTCAGCGTTTTGGCAACGACAGCCCTCAAATCAAGAGGACAAGCCGGCTCGTAAACCGTGATATCGACCGGAATACCAGATTTTACATTTTCAAGCGTCGCCTGGACATCCTTTCCTGAAAACGGAGGAAAACCTGTCAGTATCTCATAAAGGACTGCTCCCAGCGAGTATATGTCGCTGCGTTCGTCTATCGCCGCGATATCACCTCTCGCCTGCTCCGGAGACATATATGCCGGAGTTCCTATCGCCTTTCCCTTAATTGTCATGCCGATATTTTCAATTTTCAGAAGGTTCAGCTCTTCTCTGAGTTCGCCCGCGGTCGTATCCTCCTCGCCTTTTACTTTTGCGAGCCCCCAGTCCAATACGACCGTTTCACCGAACTCTCCGATCATGATGTTTTCCGGCTTTATGTCGCGGTGAATGACTCCTCTGCTGTGCGAATACGCTATGGCGTTGCAGATATCACGGAAATGAGGCAAAAGCCTGAGTCTTTTTTCAAGCGTTCCCGCATCTTTGATAGCCTGCGAAAGCGTAACTCCGCGGACAAGACGCATCGTGTAGTAGCGGTTTTCATCCGGTTTGCGGCCTATTTCATAAACAGGAACTATGCCGGGATGCTCAAGCTGGCCCGTGACGCACGCCTCTCTCAGAAAGCGCGCCTCGTCGGATCTCATCTTGTCAAGAGACGGGATCCTGTCATTATTTGAACCGTTTATAAGCTCCTTCAGAGCGATCTCGCGCCCTACGGTGCGGTCGAAAGCAATCATGACCTTGCCGATCCCGCCGCGCCCGATCTCCTCCTTCACATCGTATTTCCAGCCGTTCGCCGGTTCTTCGTGATCATAGATGAAATCAGGCGATATGGAGTCAAGCGAAACCGTTTTCGTGACATCGTTTTTCAGTGAAACCTGCTTCATGTAAACCTCTCAAAAAACGCTAAAGTTTAGTTTTTATTATTAAAATTGCAACAAACTACCATTTTAAAAAAACCGTGCTAAAATTCTGCGTTTTTTTGTAATGTTGGAGGTAAAAATGAAAAAACTGCTCGCCGTTTTGGTCGTTTTTTTAGCTTTTGCTGCTTGTTCCAAAACCCACGAAGGTGTCGTGTCCGAAGAGGAAATGTCAAAGACCGCAATAAAAACGCAAATCAAGCTGAACGACGGAAAAATCGAAATGCTGGGTTACTACACCGAGCCGCGCAAACCGAGGCATGGAGAACCTTTCAAACTTGTTTCGTTCTGGCGTTTCAAAGAGCAGATCCCTGAAGGTTACCAGCTTTTCTTCCACTTCGAAAGCGAGGACGGCGAGGAACGTTTCACGGCTGACCACGAATTTCTCGACGGTAAAGTAAAGGAACTCGCGCTCGGCAAAATCATCAAGGATGTCGTTTCGATCGAAAAACTCCCGCTCACTTTCGATACCGACACCATGTTCATCCGCGGCGGATTCTTCAAAGAAAAGGAACGTCTTGTGCCGGAAGAAAAATTCAACGACGGCAAAAACAGAGCTGAAATCGGCAGCATAAAGATCACAAAACCAAACATTATGAAAAAACAGATGGATGTTTATGTCATCGCCGGCAACTCCCGCGACCAGACAAAAATTGACGGAAAACTCGATGAAAGCTACTGGCTCAACTCATCGAAAGACGACAAGTTCTGGCTTTCCGACGGAAGCGAGCTCAGCCCGGTAAAAACCACAGTAATGACCGTCATGGATCACAAATATCTTTATGTCGGCTTCATTGCTGACGACAACGATATTTATGCGGAACTCAAAAACAACGACGATCCGCTTTACGACCATGATGACGTTGTGGAAATATTCATCGATCCGACCGGAACAGCGACACCTTACTACGAAATCCAGGTTTCGGCTGCAGGAGTCAAATTTGATTCCAAATTCAGCGGCGGCAGACGCAAAAACCGCGACGATTCATGGGATTCAGGCATCGTTTACGGCGTTTCGCTCAACGGCACGCTCAACGAACCGGCGGACAAAGACCATAACTGGAGCGCAGAAATCGCGATCCCTTGGAAATCGATAGTCAAGGAACCGCCGAAAGACGGCGACAAGTGGAAAGTTTTCTTCCACAGAATCAATCGACACTCCAACAGCAAAAAAGCTAAAAAAGGCGATTTTTCATCATGGACCCCGCCATATTCAGGCGATTTCCACAACATAAAATACATGGGTGAACTCGTTTTTGTCTATGAAGAAATTCTTTAGTATTCTCTTAATCTTATCTATTTTTCCTCAGGCTCTGCTGTTCGGGAACACAATAAAGAACAAGATAATCCGCGAACGTATGGAAAAAGAGAAGGCCGAAGTTGTTTTCGCAATGAAAGTGAACGACCAGGAACTTGAAGTAGCGCGCAAACTGACAACGGATTCGCTTCTCAAATACAAAAAACTGACAATGCTTGAAAAATCGTCGCGGATAATGAAGGAAAACTGCCTCGGCTTCGATTCTGAGTGCATAAAATTCTATGATATTTCAATAGCATATCTTAACGACGAGCTGAAAAAGACAAAAGAAGAACTGGACGGATATAAAAAAATCCTCACTGAAAGTATCGAAAGAAAAAAAATCCTTGACGAAAAAATAGCGATGCTTGACAAAGGTATCGAAACCGAAATCGCTTCAATAAAAGTGAAAACAGTCATTCCTGAGCTGAAAAAGTTCTATAAATGCACAAAAAAAAGCGGATGGAACAACGGCAGAGGCGTATTCATAACACCGGAAGAAGCCGCATCTCTCCCCTTTCCGGTCACCGCTTCCGGAATTTCTCCGATGAAGAAAGACGGATATATGCTGACAGCGGAATATAACGGGTACTCTCTAAATTTTGCATATGTCAAATCACTCAACGTAAAAAAGGAGGAAACCGCAGAAGCCGGGAAAAAACTCTTCTCGGCATCTTCCGGAAACCCTGTAATTCCAGGGAAAGTCCTCCTTTTCATAACGAAAAACAACCAGTTCATAAATCCGACTTTTGTCTGCAAACAGGAGTAAAGCTTGGAAGAACCGAAAAACGATCTCGTTAAATGGGGCTTTGACAACCGTTTCAGAGAACTGGCACTCAAAGAATCGGCAGAAGGACTGATTCCGGCAAGAGTCATCGGACACAACCGCCACTTTTACGATGTTGTCTGCGAAAAAGGCTTTTTTTCGGCAAAAACAAGCGGCTCGATAAGATACAACTCTGTTTTGAAATCCGATCTTCCGGCTGTCGGCGACTGGGTCATGATATCGCTGAGACGCGACAAGTCCTACATCTGTTCCATCCTTCCCAGAAAAAGCTGCATTTCGAGAAGATGCAGCGGAAACATAATAGACGAGCAGGTTTTAAGTGCGAATATCGACATAGTTTTCATAGTCATGTCGCTGGACGAAAACTTCAATCTGAAACGCCTTCAGAGATACATCTCCGTAGCAGCATCATCAAAAATCAAGTCTGTGATTTTACTTACGAAATCAGACCTTTGCGAAAAAAGAGCGGAACTTCTCGACGAAGTCAGGAAAGTCGCACCCGGCAAAGAAGTTTTTGCAATATCATCTTTCGACGAATCGACCGAAAAACTGCTGAAATCTTTTGTTCAGCATGGAATTTCGGCAGTTTTCATCGGCTCTTCAGGAGTCGGAAAATCGACATTGATAAACACGATTTCAGGCTCCAATATCCGAGTTACAGGCGAAATAAGCAGTGCTGTCCGCAAAGGGCGGCACACGACATCGGCACGAGAACTGATACTTCTCCCGTCAGGCGGTATGGTTATAGACACTCCGGGAATGAGGGAAATACAGAACTGGCAGGAAGAGGACTCTTCCGGATTTGAAATGATCCTCAAACTTTCGCAGCAGTGCCGCTTCACCGACTGCCGCCACAAAACAGAGCCCGGATGCGCCGTCAAAGAGGCAGTCGAAAACGGAATCCTGCCGGCAGAGACACTCGAAATGTGGCATAAACAGCTTGAAGAATCCGAAGAACTCAGGCAGAAAAAGGCAGCTTCTCTCAAAATTCTCGAAACACGAAGATCCAAAAGAAGAAAAAGTCGGAAAGACGAGAACTGAGATCTTTATTCCCAGTTATAGAAAACAGAAAGGTAAGTTCCGCCGAATTTTTTGGTTTTCACGCTCCATCCGGCTTTCTGCCACAATGTTTCAGAGCTTCCTTCTACAACGATTACACAAACTTCGTCTACAATGCCGGAATCAATAATTTTATCCAATAAATCAGGCATCTTATCACCCAAAACATATGGCGGATCAAGAAAAATCGTGTTGAATTTTTCGTTAAGAGAGGTGAAATTTAAAGAAAAGGCATCACCGTTTATTACGTTCACTTTATTTTTGATGCCGAGTTCTTCTGCGCTTTTCCTTATGCCGGAAGCAGCCTTAGAATTTGCCTCTATCGAAAAAGATTTTAAAAATCCGCGGCTTATCGCCTCAAACGCAAAAATTCCGCTACCGGAAAAAATATCGAGAAAATTTCTGTTTTCAAACTCTATCATCGAAAAAAGAGTGTTGAAAAAAGCACTTCTGACTTTTTCTTCAGTCGGCCGCAAATCGGTATCGGGAACTTTGATATAGCGTCCTCTTAAAACGCCGGATGAGACTCTGAGATTCATAATTATTTGAAATAGAAAAAGAATGCAGCAACGGCTGCAGCAGCAAGAAGCAGCAGTACAACTGCAAGCGAGATACAGATTTTACATGCCTTGCAGGATTTTTTCACCGGTTTTGCAGCTGGTTCGTCCCCGATATTCATACCCTCGGTCAAAGTGACCCGCTGAGTCGGACCTGCCGATGTCTTGAAATTCTGCAGTTTTGCATTTTCATCCTCACTTTCTTCTGGAGCTTCAGTCTGAACCTCAGCCGCAGAGGATACATTCGAACTTCCGCACATAGGGCATGCAGACATCCTTTCAGGAATATCGGCCGTAAATCCGCAGTTGTTGCATATAAACTTCATTAATCACCTAATTTACAGGTTTCGCTTTCACAACCGGCTTTCCGTCCTTTTCTTCAATAGAGAACTGGACATCGGAACATTTATACTTAGCCATGATCGAAGCTTTGTTCGTTCTGACTTTGCCTATAAAATTCATTTTTTCCTTATCGCTTACAGGTTCGCCGTTTTTGCGTTTTATCCTGCAGTAGTCTTCCCACAGAGCATCAAACGGATTTGCTTGAACAGACGTAGAGAAGGTTGACGCGATCTGCGTTTTTTCATTGTCGTCGTCATCGTCGTCATCAGCAAGCTGTTCAGAAATCGCGTGACCGTTATCCGGTTTCGGTGCAGGCTTCGGCTTCGAAGTTTCTTTTTTCGGCATTTCCGTATGGTTAGCCGCAGGTTTTGCGATCTTTTCCTCTTTGATTTCATCTACAGATTCAGTAGCAAACGGATCAGGAATCGGTGCATCGAAATCATCCATTCCTTTTGATGACGATTTCTTTTCTGACCTTATAAGAGGAGAAGATGTGATCCCGCCGACATTTTCGTTGACCTCAAGATACTGCTGTATGAGCTTGTTCATTGCCGAAACGACAATATCTGCACCGTTTGAGTATCTCTTGAGAACGAGCTTTTCACCGACTCTCATCCTTGAAATATCCGATGCAAGATTCTTTAGTATCTTGTCAATTTCGTGAGTAACTATAAATGTGAAGAAAAGTGCGGCAAATATCGCGACAACCGCATATAAAATGGTCATATAAAGAACATTGTTATAGCTTTCCCAGCCAGGAAGCAGCGAAGTCATAGTGACAATCGTTATCCTGTCTCCGCCGGCAAAATCATAAGGCATTGCAAAAGCTGCCACTTTTGTCCATGCGTTTATTTCTTTCTGTCCGCCGTTTTTTACAAGTGCCGCCAAATCCTCGTCAAGAGCTGCCTTTCCGTACGAATTTTCAACCGCACTCCAGCTGTCTCCGCCTTTTTCGGCAATCGATTCCGAGCCTTTAAAAGCTCTTACCGGCATGGGGAATATTGAAAGAAAATCATTGCCGAACTTCTCAAAAGAGACAACTGCAAAAAGTTTGCCTTCAGCCATTACAGGAGCTGCACCTATGAGGTAAAAATCAGTGCCTGTCGAGAACATGCCGTCGGAAGCTATTCCATCCTTCAAAGCCCTTTCTACTGCCGGAATACCTGCATAAGACTTCATGGCATCAATGTTTCCGGCAATAACTTCGCCGTTTCCGCCAAGTACTGCATACTCTTTGTCGGAAACTATCTCGGAAACAACCTTCCCTTTTTCGACTTTGAGCCGGCTAGCCACCTCGAAAGAGTTGGCAATAAGAGAATAGTTCTTGCTTTTAAGTTCCGATTCTGTCAAACTCGCAATATTTTTCGCTCCGTTCTGAACATCGAGTTTTACCATAAAATCTTTAAAAAGAAGAAAATTCGCGGCGGAAAATACCACAATAACAACTGCCATCAGGAAAAAAACCTTTAATTTCAAACCTAAATTCGTCATATATCGTCTCCTTCAATTTAATACATCGATGTCGAAATAGCGTTGAGATTTTCCACTCTGCCCTTATCGATTTTGTAAATAAAACTCTGGGCCGCATTCTGTACAACCATAAAATCTTCGGTGTATATGTCTCTTGT
>CACZFE010000065.1 GCA_902780365.1 uncultured Spirochaetales bacterium | reverse complement strand
GTTTTTCCTGCATTTCTAATCATGCTGCTCTGCATGCTCGTTTTCAATTCACTTATGAAAAACAAGTGCTTCAACACAGTTATCGGCACGCTCAAACCTTGTGTCGTCGGGCTTATTATGGCTGTCGGCATCTATATGACGGCCGAAGCTTCCGTCGATTTGAAAGGTTCCTATGAGTTTGATTTCAGAGCGCTTCTGATAACGGTCCTGCTTTTTCTTGCAGCGTTTCTGCCTCCGGTTTTCGGTAAAAAGAAAATTTCGCCGATAACTCTCATCATTTTCAGTGCGGTGCTGGGAATCGCGGTGTACGGGGTGTGACGGAATAATTTAACTTTTTTTTTAATCAGACTAAAATATCCGGAACTTTTTTGAGGGAGGTAAAAATGAAAAAATTGTTTCTTGTTTTTTTCACGGTACTGATTTTTGCGACAGTTTCATGCGGCAGTTCAAAAAATGAGGGTGATTCAGACAGCACAAAGGATGATACAAACAAAACCGATACGTCAGATACTTCGGACAGTGCCGATACTTCATCTGAATCTGATAAAACTGATACCGGAGACGATTCGTCTGACAGTGATAAAACAGATACTTCCGACACCGATTCAGGCGAAGTAAATCCGGATGATCCTTACGAATGCAGTCCGGCAAGCCTTTTCCCGTGCCACGACTCAAAAACCGGAAAAGTATGGTCTTCAATTTCAGAAAATGACATGGATTGGGAAAGAGCCGTTATGTACTGCGAGGATCTTGAAGAAGACGGAAAAACAGACTGGCGTCTTCCTACAATCGACGAACTAAGGACTCTGATCAGGAACTGCAAAATCACTGCTACAGGCGGCAGCTGTGAAGTCAGCGAGAGCCAGGGTATGCTTTCGGTTGTCGATGCGGAAGGGTGTTCATGCGAATTTGATGAAGAGTTCAGCGGAAAATACAGCAAACTGGGCGATATAAGCAAAACGCTGTGGTCTTCTTCAGAGCAGTCGGAAGTGGATGTCGACGATGCATGGAAAGTAGATTTCAACTCTGCTTACATTGATGTTTCAAGTAAAAGCACGGTTTATTTCGTGCGCTGCGTGGAAGGTGAAAAGCCGGAAAACGGAGAAATAGAAATAAAAGAGTGTGATCCGTCAAGCAAAAAAACATGTTTTGACCCTGAAACAGGACTTTACTGGTCAAAAATGTCGCTGATGGGAGACTGGGACGCAGGAAAGGTTTATTGTGATACTTTCCAGATAAATGACTTGAAAGACTGGCGTCTTCCTACAATCGACGAACTAAGGACGACAATCCGTAACTGCGCCGGAACAGTCACAGGCGGAAAATGCCCCGTCAGCGAGAAAGGAAACAAGCTTTCCTCTGAATTCAACAATTCGGAAAACTGCCAGTGCGAGAAACTTACGGAAAATCCTGACGGAATATACAGCGAATTCGGTGACACTAACGAAACTTTGTGGTCGTCTACCTTTGCATCCGATGATTCAAAAGCTGCATGGACAATCGGTGCCGATGATGCCTCGGTACGGGCTATGCCGGTAGATGTTCCATATTTTAACGCCCGCTGCGTAAAGAAGAAATAATCGCCGGTATCTTGTGCCAAAAATTGACAAAAAATCCCTAAAGTATAAAAAAATGCGTTTTTTTAGGTTCGAAGAATGGCGAATACGAAGGTTACACACGAGGGAACGGTCGTAAAGGCCGGAAAAGAGCTGGTTTCGGTTAAAATCGAAGTCAAAAGTGCGTGCAGCGCCTGCCATGCGAAAAGCATGTGCGCGGCTCACGACATGGCAGAGAAAATCATCGAAGCGGTCCCGGCAGAAGAGGTCGGAGTAGGGGACTCCGTGGTTGTCGAAATGGAGGAAAGGTTCGGTCTGAAAGCAGTTTTTTATGTTTTTTTCATTCCGTTTATGCTCATGGTTGCAGCACTTTTCATTTCGGCTCAGTTCGTTTCGTCAGAAGTTTTTGCTGCTTTGATTTCTTTAGTGATTTTAGTGCCTTATTTTGTTATATTGGCTTTTTTGAAGCCATATTTCGCGAAGACTTTTGTCTTTGTTTGCAGAAAACCTTAATTACGGGGGTCAGTATGGACGGTGTTATTCTTTATTCGGTTTTGATTCTCGGAATCATCGCCGTTGTAGCGGCTGTCATTCTTTTTCTCACAGCCAAAAAATTCAAGGTCGAAGAAGATCCGAGGATCGATGAAGTTCTCGAATTTCTTCCCGGTGCGAACTGCGGAGGATGCGGTTTCCCCGGGTGCCGCGGACTTGCAGAAGGTATAGTCAAGGCTGCCAACGCGGGTTCTTCCGATATTCCGTGCTGCCCGGGCTGCAGTGCCGAAAACCGTAAAAAGATAGGGGAAGTTATCGGTCTTGCGATGCAGGAGGCTACACCGAAAGTTGCTGTTGTAAGATGCGGCGGAACGATTGAAAAAACAACAAGAAAAAGCGATTACGACGGTCCGGCGAACTGCGCTGTCGCCGCTTCGCTTTTTGTCGGCGAAAAAGGATGCCCTTACGGTTGTCTCGGCCTAGGAGACTGTGTTTCGGCCTGCGCTTTCGGCGCGCTTTCGATGGATAAAACCACTGGACTTCCCGTAGTTGACGAGGCAAAATGCACTTCCTGCGGAGTCTGCGCTAAGAAATGCCCGAGAAAACTTATCGAAATCCGTCCGAAAGGGCGCAACGGAAGACGTGTTTTCGTAGGCTGCCGCAACACCGACAAGGCTCCGGCCGCAATGAGCGTCTGCAAAGCAGCTTGCATAGGCTGCGGAAAGTGCGCGAAAGAGTGCCCGGAAAAAGTTCAGGCGATCACGGTCGAAAACTTCCTGGCTTACATCGATCCGGCGAAGTGCATCGCCTGCGGAAAATGCGCCGCTGCATGTCCGACACATGCGATAAAGGCGACATTCGAAATCAAAGTCGCTGCTCCTGCTCCTGAAAAGACCGCTTAGGCGCCTGATTCTTGCCGGAATACCGATATCCCGATGTATCGATATCTCGACGGCGCCAAAACAACCAACAATAACGAAATTTTTGTTAAAAATCGGATTTCGGCTATAATGCCGCGGTTTTTTTATTAACTTGGTGGAGTTTAATCATGAAAAGAGATCAGCTGGTAACCAAAATCCTTAGTGAAACCAATTTATTGAACCGTTTCCTCGACTACGTTAAGGAAGATACGCAGTCAGTGGAAGAGAGCGAGACATGTCCTTCTTCGCCGAAAGAAAAAAATCTCGGCAGAAAGCTCGTCGAAGAGCTTAAATCACTCGGTCTTGCAAATGCCGAAATGGACGAAAACGGCTATGTTTACGCGAAAATGGCTACGAACTGCGGAATCACGAAGAAAGTCGCTTTCATCGCTCACATGGATGTCGCTCTTGACTGCAAAGGCGAAGGCGTATGCCCGGTCATCCATGAAAAATACGACGGTTCGGTGCTGAATCTTAAAGGCGGTACGGTCATCGACCCTGCTGACACGATGCACCTTTCGGACTGCATCGGCGACACGATCATCACTTCCGACGGAACTACGCTTTTGGGCGCTGACGACAAGGCAGGTGTTGCTGCGATCATGTCGATGGTCGAATATCTGGGCAAACATCCCGAAATCAAACACCCCGAAATCAGGATCTGCTTCACTCCCGACGAGGAGATCGGACGCGGTGTCGACAAGATCAACCTTCAGAAAGTCGACGCTGACTTCGCATACACTTTCGACGGCGGCGCTCCGTATGAAGTAAACTACGAGAATTTCAACGCGTTCTCGGCGAAAGTGACCTTCAGGGGCGTTTCGATCCACCCTGGATACGCGAAAGACAAAATGGTCAACGCGATCCGTTACGCAGGAAAATTCATCGATAT
Organism: uncultured Spirochaetales bacterium; assembly: GCA_902780365.1. Classification (GTDB taxonomy): domain Bacteria; phylum UBP6; class UBA1177; order UBA1177; family UBA1177; genus UBA1177. The sequence goes on along the minus strand of CACZFE010000065.1, from coordinate 4,648 downwards.
GCTTCCGAAGACGATGTCGCCTGAGAGGACCTGCGGCAGAGAGCCTTTCATCCACATCGTAGGCATCAGCGGCGGCAGCGAGGAAGTTACGGTCAGCATGATCCTCAGAAGTTTCGTTCCCGAAGATATCGAGCGAGAAGAGAAGATAGTCCTCAACATCATCGAAGTTCTCAAGGCTGAAGAACCGCGTCTGCAGGTAACTCCGGTTTTCACAGAAAGCTATCTCAACATGTATGAAGTCATGAAAGACAACATGGTCGTCTACGAATATGTCAAGAAGGCGATCGAAGACCTCGGCGCAGAACCTGAAGTCGAGCCTATCCGCGGCGGAACTGACGGCGCAAGACTTTCCTTCATGGGTCTTCCGTGCCCGAACATCTTCGCAGGCGGCGTAAACTTCCATTCTCAGAAAGAGTGGGTCGCTCTCGAAGACATCGCACTTGCATCCGCTGTTGCTGTTAAAATTTCAGAAAACATCAGATAATTTCGTTTTTCTCGGTTAAGTTCGACGCCGCCTGATTCTTTGTCGATATTTCGTAATTTCGATATTTCGACATTTCGAGGCGGCGAATCGATAAAAACATGGCGGCGTCGAAATCAAAAAAAACTTGACTTCCGAATTTTTTTCCCTAAACTACCCGCCGTCCTGTGTGGCGGGATAGCTCAGGTGGCTAGAGCAGCGGACTCATATCCCGCAGGTCGAGTGTTCGAATCACTCTCCCGCTACCACTTCTTTTTTTCTCCTTATAGTTTTTTTCCTTAAATTTTTGTGATTTTTCTTGTTTGAAGCATCTTTGTGTGCTATTTTGCGGCGGTTTTCGGTTTTTCTGTTTCAAGGTTTGAGATTTTGGTGCTGACAATGAAAAAAATTCTTTGGTTTTTGTTTATATCAGCTCTCTCTTTCTCTCTGTATCCTGTAAGCGGAACATGTTACGGCGGGCTCTGTTTCGACTGCTATGATTCTTCGCAAAACCTTCCGCAAAATCAGATAGTCGCTTTCTCGGGAAACTCGGAAGGCTATATGTTCGTCGCGGGAAGGAATTTTCTTGCGCGCTTTGACGGCAGCGAATTCGTTTTGCCGGAGGGCGGCAGACCGCTAAGTATCCCGACAAGCACGATAAACGATTTCGTGATGGACGGCAGCGGAACATTTTATATCGCGACCGATCTGGGGCTCTGGATCTCCGATTCGGCGCCTTTTACAGCAAAATCGTTCAGAAAGGCCGAAAATGTCGGGAATTTTTACGTCAAGTCGCTTGCCTACAACATGAAAAACGCTCTTGTTTACGGTGCTGTAACGGGAAAAGGTGTCTTTGTTCTTTCGGCAAACGGTTTCTTTGAGTGGTTCTCTCCTGAAAATTCGCGTCTCGGCACAAAAAGCGTCGACAGGGTTTTTGTCGACAGCCTCGGCACTGTCTGGCTCGGAACCGAAAACGGCGTTTACTTCATGAAAGACGGAAGCGACAGGTTCGTTCAGATCGACTATCTCGATGTTTCTGTATCCGCTTTTGCGGAAATGGCTGACGGCAGGCTTTTCGCAGGCGGGAAAGAAGGTCTTTATATAATCGAAAACGGCGAAGTTTCTTCTCCGAACACTCCTTTTTCCAATATCACGGCATTAGCGAGCGATGATTCGGGCACACTCTGGATAGGAACGGAAAGTTCCGGCATTTATCTTCTTGACGATTACGGCTCTTTGCAGGTGAGCCGTGCTGAAAATATTACCGCTTTCTCCCGTGACAAAGAGGGACACATCTGGTTCGGAACTTCCGCAGGAGGTTTCTGCATCGCCAAAAGAAGCGCTTTCAAAGGGATGGAAGATATTTTCGCAGATGAACGCGTTTTAGGTGTGGTATCCGATTCTTCTGGAAATATTCTGGTAAATACGAGGAAAGGGATCTACAGGTCCAATGAAGGCAAATGGGAATTTTTGGATGGCGAAATTTATAATAAGCCGGTTTTCGAACGCATTTTCTTCGACAGAACCGACAACTTGTGGGCTTCCGGCGAATCAGGGCTTTATATTATGCAGCCCGACAAAACTTTTAAGCCTGTAAAAGAGCTCTATACAAGCGAAGACGACCTTTTCCCGGCTTCATCAAGCGAGTTCTTCAGCGATTCCAAAGGCAATGTCTGGACAAACGACCGTTTTATGCCTGGTGCGCTTTTTGTTTTCAGAAACGACAGAACTGTAAAAAGGTTTCTTCTTCCCAGCGATGACGCATGGATAGTCGATATAGTCGAACATTTAGGAAAAATTTTTGTTATTACGAAACGTGACGGCGTGTTCGAATTAGACGACGTCGACACTTTGAAATCCGTATCGCTATGGAAAAAGGATATTTTCGTAAAGCGGGCCTTCGTCGATTCAAAGCAGAGGATATGGCTTGTCACGCTTTCCGACGAGATCTACATCAACATTGAACATGACGCGATCGCTTTTCCTGTGACCGGGATCAGCGGCAAAGCGGTGATCAATTCGGTTTTTGAAGATAAACACGGTGATTTCTGGCTGATGACGAATTCCGGTGTTGCCAGAATAAAAGGAAATGACGCCGATTGCTTTATCAGTGGAAACTGTGTCGAGCTGCCGGTTGTCATCTTCGACAAAAATGACGGTATGGTTTCGTGGGAATGTGCCGATGAACCTGTTTTAGACGCGGCGCTTTCCGATTACGGCTGGCTTTTTGTGCCGATGATGAAAGGTATTGCTCTGTTTGATACTGATTTTAAAGAGGAAGATGTTTTTGTGCCGGAAATAAAGGTCGAGCGGATTTTTTCGCCGGATGAAGATAAAAATTATGATGTCGAAGAGTTCGGCCAGACACCTCTTCCGTACACGGTGAACACTATTTCCTTCTCCTATTCCGCACCCGTGTTTTCCGGCACGGGAACTCTTCTTTACGATTATTCTTTCGACAAGGAACGGGTCGTAGGAACGACGGAAACAACAGTCTCTTTTTCGAATATACATAGCGGTTTACATGAATTTTCGGTCAGAGCATACTGTTCGGGCGATCCTTCGAAATTCAGCGAAAAGAAGTTCACTTTCAATGTCAAGCAGGTATTCTACAGAAAAATCGGGTTCATGGTAACACTTCCGCTTCTTGTTCTGCTCATTGTTTCCGCGATCATTTTCCTGAACAGACGTCTGAAAAATATAAGAGAAGCCGAGATCAAACGTCTTATTGACGAGAAGACTGCCGAACTTCAGATGAAGAACAACTCTCTCAAGGAAGCGGTAATGAAAGACCCGCTTACCGGGCTTATGAACAGGCGTTACATGTTCGAAGTCGAAGAACGCAAGATCAGGCGTTTCATTGAGTCGCGCGAACGTAAGATGCACCTTATGGACAACCGCAACATGCTTGAAAAGAACGACCTCGTCTACGGTGTCATAATGATGGATATCGACCATTTCAAACGGGTCAACGATATTTACGGGCACGATGCCGGAGACATGGTCCTGAAAGGTGTCGCGCAGGTCATGCAGGATTCTGTCCGTGCCGACGATATCCTTATCCGCTGGGGCGGAGAGGAGTTCCTCGTCGTGCTTAAAAATATTCCTGTGAAAAAGATCTTTGAAGTCGCGAAAAAGATAAGGAAGGCGATAGAACAGCATCCTTTCACGATGCAGAGCGGCTCGACCATCTGGGTGACGGTATCGATGGGTGTCGTTTTCCTTCCGTTTTTTGCTGATAATCCGAAACTTCTGTCTTTTGAAAACATCATAACTCTGGCCGATATAGCTCTTTACAATTCGAAGGAGAACGGGCGCGACATGGCGACATTTGTAGTTCCGGGCGGCAATGTGCCTAAAAAGCAGGAAGATGTCAGCAGTATGCTCAGCAGCAGTGAATTTGCCGCTGTGAACGGTTTCTACACTTTTGAAAAGATAGAGCCCGACAACTTTTCAGAGTTCGAAATTTGATGGATTGGAGAATATTATGAAGCGAGTTTTCAGGATATTTTTATTTCTTCTGATTCTTCTGTCGTTTTCCGCGGCGAATGCCGTCGATTTCGATCCGAACGAAGCTTACGGCAGATTCAAAAGAGGGATCAGCTTCGGCGGTGCGCTTTATCCGACTTATCAGAGCAAATCACTTCTGCTGGAACTTGACATTTACGGTTCTTTCGAGTTTTCGATGCTCGGTTTCGGTCTTGGGCTTCCCATCCGCTTCATCCTGAAAAACGACGACGACATTCCGACGACCGCCAAAATTTTCCCGAAAGACGACTGGGACGACGCGCGTGACTGGGTCTCGATCCTCAATTATTTCCACTACGGCCATTCCGGCGATATGTTCTACTTCTACTTCGGCGAGCAGAGAAACCGCTATGTCGGCAACGGTTCGATTGTTGGTGCATACTACGGCGATCTCAGGCTTTACCATCCGCAGCGCGGAGTCAATCTCGAAGTGAACACCGATTACGCGGGGCTTGATTTCTTTATGGACGACGTCACTCCGCCGAATGTCATCGGAGGGCGTGTCTATATCAAGCCGATAAGCTTTTTCAGCAAGGAAAACTACGGAAACAACCTTGAAATCGGTGCGTCGTATTTCGCCGATATTTTTGCTCCTGAAATGATTACCGGAAAGAGCTACAACGGCTACGGTCGAGAGATCACCGATTCGAATTTCCAGAT
>CACZFE010000064.1 GCA_902780365.1 uncultured Spirochaetales bacterium | reverse complement strand
GGAGTTTTTCCTCAGTCTGAGTAGCTCGGAAAAGATTCGCTGCAAGTTCTGTGCTGCCCATATAATCAAGGATATTCTGATTCTTGCCGAGTCCTTTGCGTTCCCTTATGTCCTGAGCTTTCAAACCGCCGTATAAACCCATATAGCCGCAGTTCTGGAAAATCGCATAGTCAAGCGGTTTGTCAATTCCTGCGTTGTGTGCAGCATCCGCCAAAGCCGTATTGTGACGCTTCATCTCGTTTCTGATGGCTATGCGTTTCTGCTCTTCCGTAAGTCGTTCATAATCGTCAATAAGCTCCTGCTGGCGCGTCTTTACTGCGAAATAAGTCTGCCCAAGAGCGATGACTTCCTTGCGCGGATCGCCGTTCATCACGATAAGGTAGCAAGCATAGCGCGAAAGCATGAAATCTTCAATAGTGCGAGTTCCCCCATTCGGCATTTCCGATGATTTGTTGAAGTCAACAAAACATTCGTCAACAGACTGTCCGGCTCCGTTACAGGCCTCTTTCGCTCGATCAATAACCTTTGTAAAATTCCTCCATTCGGTATATTCAAGAACTTTCTGCAGCTCTCTTGCATACCAGAATTCCTGCCCGAATTCATTGATGTGTTTGATGTTTTCAAACAAATTTTCGTCATACTTCACAAGATTCATTTTTTTTCTCCATTTTGTTAAGACAATAAGCGCTTCTTAATTTTAAAATCCAATATTTTCAAATTATACAAATAAAAAAACTTTTTAATGATAACTATTTTAAGAATATTAGTCAATAAAAATTTCTACATATAATAAAATTATCAAAATATTATTTGACTTTTTGTTTTGTGTGTATATATTTATATTGGCTGTTTGATAAAATTGGAGGGAAAATGAGAAAATTAGCGAGTGTTCAGCGGGTCTGGAAGGTTGAACCGATTGAGGGAGCCGATAAAATCGAGCTTGCACACGTTCTCGGCTGGCAGTGCGTCGTGAACAAAGGGCAGTTCCAGCCGATGGATACAGGTGTTTACTTTGAAATCGACAGCTTTCTTCCGGTTACTCCGCGCTTTGAGTTCATGCGGGCAACGAGCTACAAGAAAAGTGACATTATGGGAGAAGGTTTTAAGCTTAGAACGATGCGCTTCCACGGTGAAATTTCGCAGGGGCTCCTCCTTCCTCTGTCGCAGTTTCCTGAAATTCCTGCCGATACGGCAATCGGAACCGATGTTACCGAACTTTTAGGCATCAGAAAATGGGAAATTGAGGAACGCGCAACCACAGGCGGAACGGTTATAGGCAATCTACCGCATGACATTCCTCATACAGACGAGACCCGTGTGCAGGAAATGCCGGATCTGATTCAGGCTTTTGCCGGGCTTGAATACTATATTTCAACTAAAATGGACGGTTCTTCGCATTCCATCGGCATTGACGAAGATGGCTTTCACGTCACCGGCCACAATTTTGAGTACAAAGATGACGGCACAAGTTCATTTTACGAGCTGGTGAAAGCACGCGGCTACCGCGAAAAAGTAGAAAACTTTGCAAAAGAGCATAATCTGACAACATTCACGATTCAGGGCGAGTTCTGTGCACCGGGAATCCAGCGCAACAGGCTGCGTCTCTCAAGACCGGAGTGGTATGTCTTCACGATCCGCGAAAACGGCAAAAGAGTCGGATTGAAGCGGATGCTCGAAATCTGCGATTCTCTCGGAATGGATCATGTTCCGATCGAAGAAGTCGGCATGGATCTGCCGTCAAAATATCCGACAGTCGAAGCACTTCTTATCCGCGCAGACGGTGACTATCCGAAAGGCGGCAAAAAGGAAGGAATCGTCGTACGTCCGACAGAACCGATATTTTCACCACTTATTAGCGCGAGTCTTTCAATGAAAATCGTCAGCAACAAGTATCTGCTTAAAAACGAGGAATAACTTTTTGCAATCAATCCACTGAAATATCGAGGCTTGCCGCTTTCAAAGCCTCTTTGACGCTCATTTCGGGATGTTCAGTGCGGACTGAATTGAGGTTTCTGCTGAAATTTCCGTATGAAAAGTGAGGATAGAAGAAGATCCGTTCTTTCAATGCGGGGTTCTTAGCGCATCTTTCCTTCAAAGTTTTGAGGTATGCTGCAAAAAGTCCTTTTTCGGTAAGTTCGCAGCATCCTGTGATCCAGAGTTCCGCATCACTTGCTTCGAGCATGTCAACTGCAAGATTTGCCGTGAATTTTTCGGAATCTTCAAACAAACTCTTGAAATTTTTGAGTTTTTTTAAATCAAGCGTGCTTTTTGTGTGGATAAAAGTTTTGTTGAGCACTGCAACTTCTTCGTCAAAATCGCTGACGAGAGAATTGTTTTTGAAGAAATTGCGTGCTGTTTTTCCCGCTTTTCCGACTAAATAGCACTCTTCATGCTGCTCTGTGACTCCAGGATTGTCGGCGACAAGAATGTATCTGAGATTTGTGATCTTCTTCAGATTTTTGTTGAAGACCGCCGCGTTTTCAAGAATGTAGCCGTAACTTTGCGCAACAAAAGCAACTGATTTAAAAAATTCGGGATTTTCTGAATTTATTTTTGAAATATGGTCTTCGAAACTTTGGACTAAGTCCTGGATCTTATTCATAGACGTGAACCGGGATCTCTCCTTTGATTCCGTAGTAGCAGCCTTCAGCGAGAGCTTTCATTTCGTCTTCGCCGGGGAAAATTTCGACATCGGCGATGAAGGAAACTTTCTCTTTGATCCAGCCGACAAACATTTTGTCGTAAGCGATTCCGCCTGTGAGGATGATGACGTCAACTTTGCCGTCAAGAGCCGCAGCGAGTGCGCCGATTCCTTTTGCGACCTGATAAGCCATAGCTCTGTAAACAAGTTCCCATTCCTTGTCGCCAGATTTGACGCGCTGCTCGACTTCATAAGCGCTGTTCGTGCCGAGGTAAGCGACAAGACCGCCTTTCCCTTTGATCTTTTTCATGATCTGATCTTTCGTGTATTCGCCGCTGAAGCACATGTTTACAAGCTGTCCTACCGGAACGCCGCCGCTTCTTTCAGGAGTGAAGGGGCCTTCGCCGTTGAGCGCGTTATTGACATCGATTACTCTGCCGCCTTTGTGTGCTCCGATCGAGATTCCGCCGCCCATGTGAGCGACAATGTAGTTCAGATCCTCATATTTTTTGCCTCTTTCGCGGGCATATCTTCTTGCAACCGCCTTTTGGTTGAGAGCATGGAAAATACTGCGTCTTTCGATTTCGGGCATTCCCGAGAATTTTGCAATGGGTTCCATTTCATCAACGACAGAAGTGTCTACTGTGTAAGCTTTGACATCTTTTCCGCTCAGTTTCGATGCCTCTTTTGCAATTTCGTAAGCAATAGGAGCGCCTAAGTTGCAGACGTGCTCCCCGATTTTCGGGTGCTTGATGTCGTCGATCATAAGCGGGTTGATTTCATAAACGCCGCCGAGAATAGGTTTGTGGAGGCCGCCTCTGCCGGCGATTACGTCAAGGGAAGCGACATCTATGCCTTCTTCCTCGAGTTTTTTGAGAACAATATTTTTTCTGAAGTCATATTGATCGAAAACACAGGTAAAACCAGCCAGTTCTTCTACATCGTGTTTGATGTTTACAGTCAAAATCTCTTTTGTGTCTTCATAAACCGCCACTTTTGTGGAAGTTGATCCGGGGTTGATTGCCAATATTTTCATGATTTTCTCCTATTTCATTGCCGCAGCGAGTGCGATTGAATAAAGTTTTGATTCTTCGGAATCAGCTCTGCTTGTAAGAACTATCGGAACGCTTGCTCCCATGATTACAGCCGCCGAATGAGCGCCGCCAAGGAAATTCATCGATTTGTAGAGGATGTTAGCAGCTTCGATGTCGGGGCACATAAGAACATCAGCGTCTCCGCCGACTTCTGTAACGATTTTCTTGTGAGCGCACGCTTCTTTCGAAATTGCGTTGTCGATCGCGAAAGGACCGTCTACGATGCAGCCGGGGATCTGACCTCTTTTGTTCATCATCGTGAGCATTGCAGCGTGAACCGTTGGTTCCATTTTCTCGTTTACAACTTCAACAGCTGCGAGAACCGCGACTTTCGGGTTTTCGATGCCGACTCTGTGGCATGCTTCGACCGCGTTGTTTACGATAGCGACTTTCTCTTTGAACTCAGGCGCGATGTTCATTGCTGCGTCGGTAACTACAACGAGTTTGTGGTAGTAAGGAGTTTCGAAAAATGCGATGTGGCTGATCGTGCTGCCTTTTCTGAGTCCGTTTTCCTTGTCAAGCACTGCTCTGAGCAGGTCTGCCGTCGGAACGAGACCTTTCATAAGGATTTCAGCTTCACCGTCTTTGATGACCTTTACAGCTCTCTGGCAGGCAACTTTCGGTTTAGGCTCGTGGATGATTTTGATCCCGTCGAGGTTAAGACCGATTTTTGCCGCGATCTCTTTGATCTTTTCTTCGTGGCCTACAAGAACGGGGATGACGATCCCTTCACCCATCGCGTCTTTGATCGCTGCAAGTACAGGCTCGTCTTCAGCAGCAGCAACAGCGATTCTTCTGGTTTCATGTCCTTTTGCCATAGCGATAAATTCTTTGATAGATTTGAATTCCATTTTACCCTCCGGATGTTGTTAATAATCAAAAACCGTCACACTATAGGCAATTTTTTTTCAAACTTCCATTTTTCTTTTATTTTTATCAGAAGAATTTTGAAAATTTATTTTTCAGGCGGGAGAAGGTCAGGGAAGAGTTACGGATTCGTGAATAAAAACAAAACGATACGCGGTTTTTGTATAAATCAGGCGCTTCAGCCGGAGATCCTCTTTTCTGCGCTTTTCATTATCCTGGCGATGATTTCGTCGTATGAGACGCCGTTCATCCTGCCGAGGATCGGGAGATCTGAATCGGAGGGGTTGAGTCCCGCCAGCGGATTTACTTCGATAAACTCGGGGATCCCTGCTTCGTTGCAGCGGAGATCTATTCTTCCGCCGTCGCGGCATTCAAGGACTTTCCACGCTGCAAGGGCCGTTTCGATGCACTTTTCCGCGATCTCATGTTCGGGGACAGTGTAGCGCATCAGCGACTGATAGTGCTTTTTGTTGACAAGCCCGTAAGCTTTGCTCTCGGCATCTTCCAGGAAGTTGATCTCGATAACGCCGACCGCTTTGGCATCTTTTCCCGTCCCTGTGATCCCGACTGTGAACTCTCTTCCGGGGAGGAATTTTTCGACAAGCACCGGCTGCCCGTGTTCTTGAAGGAGTGCCGTGACGTTTTCGACCAGCTCTCTGCGGCTGCCTATTATCGATTTTGCTCCTATCCCTTTGCCTGTTCCCTCGGAAAGCGGCTTTGCAAAGAGGGGAAAGTCGATCTTTACCTTGTCGATATCTTCCGGCGAATAGACGATCTGAAAGTCGGGTGTCGCTATCCCGGCATCGCGGACGATCCTCTTAGCCATCCCTTTGTGGAGAGCAAGGGAGAGGCCCATCGGGTCGGAAAAAACGAACGGGATGCCGTATGCTTCGAGAACTGCGGGGACCTCCGCCTCTCTTCCGAAACCGTTGACTCCCTCTGCGATGTTGAATACGAGATCCCATCTTTCGCCTGCCGCGACACGACTGACAAGCGATTTTACGTTTCCTATCCTGTCAACTTCGTAGCCGAGCTTCTTAAGTGAATCTTCTATCCCGTCTATCGTTTCCGCAACGTCGAATTCAGCGGCTTCCTCAAGTGAAAATCCCGCTTTTATATAGTCGTCCTGCAGATCGTATGTGAAACCTATTCTCATTTTTTACCTCCCTTATGAATGTTTGGGGTATTTGTAGTCTTTGCCTTCGAAATTCTTCAGGTAGACGTAATCATCGTCTTCTCCCTGAAAATATTTCGGGATGAGGGGGATCTTTCCTCCTCCGCCGGGAGCGTCTATGACATAGTGGGGAACAGCGTAGCCGCTCGTGAATCCGCGGATCTGCCTGATCATGTCGAGTCCCTCATCGACACTTGTCCTGAAGTGGGCCGAGCCGATGACCGGGTCGCACTGGTAGAGATAGTAAGGTCTGACTCTTGCCATAAGGAGCTTGTGGAAGAGTTCTGTCATAACTTTTGCATCGTTGTTCACCCCTTTGAGAAGGACTGTCTGGCTGCCGAGAGGGATCCCCGCATCGGCAAGTCTCGAGCATGCAGCAGAGCTTTCCGGCGTGAGTTCGTCCGGGTGGGTGAAGTGGATGCTTATCATAAGAGGATGGTATTTTTTGAGTATTCTCAGGAGTTTAGGTGTGATCCTCTGCGGAAGTACGGCGGGGACTTTTGTTCCGAGCCTGATTATTTCTACATGAGGGATAGCCCTGATCCTTGAAAGAAGATAGTCGATCTTTGCGTCGGGCATGGTGAGCGGATCGCCGCCTGAAATCAGGACATCGCGCACTTCGGTGTGCCTTGCGATGTAGTCGATCGATTCGTCCCAGCACTTCGAGTTGAATCTGTGAAGTTCGTTTTTGTTTCCTACGACTCTGTGCCTCGTGCAGTAGCGGCAGTATGAGCTGCAGAATTCGGTCGCCAGAAAAAGGACTCTGTCGGGATAGCGGTGGACAAGGTTCGGGACCGGCGACATCGATTCCTCCGAAAGAGGGTCGGCTGCTTCACCGAAGCTCCTTATAAGTTCGGATGTCCGCGGGATCATGGTCTTTCTCAGCGGATACTCCGGATCGCGGCCGTAAAGCAGCGAGGCGTAGTAGGGTGTGATCCTGAAGGGAAGCGAAATCTCCTTCATCGCCGCAAGTTCGTCCTCTGTCAGATCGAACATTTTTGAAAGAGTTCCGGCATCGGTGATCGAGTTTTTGATCTGCCAAAGCCAGCTGTCCCAGTCAGCTTTTGTCGAGCCCGGGAAAAATTTTTTCTGAAAATCGGAAAGAACTTCCTCGCCCTCAGAGACAAGGGGAACGGAATAAAACGGAACGGAATTCGACCGGCCTGAGCCAAGCGGGACCTCATCCTCGAGGGAACGCAATTCTTCTTTCATGGATAACCTCCTGAAATTGTTTGATTTTTAATAGGAATGTGCCGAACGCAGCGAGAGCTATTCTGCTCTTTTCATAATAAATGCAAGATAATTTTTTAAAAATCGACAAGTGCAGTATTTTATTGATAAATTTATGCAATAGACCCTGCGGTTTTTTGACAGTAATCTTGCAATTCATAAATTACAGGGAATAATGTCCCGCAAATGCGCTTGTGTTGTTCCGGTAAGCAGGAGGATCGATTGAAAAAATATTTAAAAAAAGTCCTTTTTTTCCTTGTTTTTTTCTCCTTTTTTTCACTTTGGGCCGCTGAAAAGCCGGAAGATTTTCAGTTTGTGAAGAAGGTGACCGACGGAACTTTGAACTATTCCTCGTTCGAGTTGACTATAACCGGGAACGGTATTCCCGAGACTAATGTCACGAACCTCAATTCGGCGCGTATCACTGCGGAAAAGGCTGCACAGGCCAATGCGCGGCTGAAAATAGTAAAGGTGCTTTCAGGGCTCGTGCTTTCCGGAAAAACAACGGTCAAGGCCTTCTTTGAAGAGAAAAACCAGCCCGATTTTGTCGACAGACTCGTGAATATCACCGATATAAAGGAAGTCACCTACGAAAGATTCTACTCGAATTCGTCTGTTGATGTCACATACAAAGTCGATGTTTCGGGATATGTCAGAAAAATCGCGGAAGCTGCGGCAGAATGGCCTGTTCCCGCTGAAGAAAAAGGTGAAGCTGCTTCTGACGAGAGTGCAAAAACGAAGTCGGTGCTTCTTATAAACGTGAAAAAAATCGAGCCCGCGCTTCTGATTTCAGTCGTTGACGAAAAAGGGGAGAAGATCTACGACATTTCGGTTGCCGGAAACGGCAGAAAAAGCCCGTCATCGGTTTTCTTCGCCAAAAAGAAAGCCGATTATCTCCTTGAAAAAACTGGCCTTTCCGGTGAAACCATTTCAGTAAACGCATTCAAGATCACAGAATCCAAAATCGTCGTAAAAAACAGCGACGCCGAAAAAATCAGAGCCGAAATCAAAAAAGAGTGCTTCAGCGAAGGCAGGATCGTTGTAGTCAGCGCAGAGTAGCTGAGTTTTTCTTGCATGTTAAAATTTTATTGACAAATATTTTAAAATATTGATTGTTGATTAATGTTTTGTTGCATTGTTCTTTCATGACACAGAGATTTGTGTTGGTTGCAAAAGGCACTTTTTGCAATCATAAGACTTTGTTTGTAATTATTTTGATATTTTTTGATTGCTTTTGATTATTTTTATGATATAATGAACAGACGTTTTTTTATGGAGGTAGCAATGTCAACATCGTTTGTTCAGTTCAGAATGGAAGATTCAACCAAAGCGCAGGCGCTTCTTGTTTGCGAGCAGTTGGGGATTGATCTTTCCACTTATTTAAGAATGTGCGTCACTCGTCTGGTGCGTGAAAACGGGATCCCTTTTTCGATGAAACTCGAAAAAACGGAAGAAAGCCGCGGTATTGCCGCAATGAAAGCTGCAAGCAGAATCGCCGAGCAAAACGGAACCAGCGGGATGACTCTCGATGAAATCAACAATGAAATTACCGAAGCAAGAAAATAAACCGCGTTACTATGCCGTGATAATCAAACATTTTCCTGCACAGCGTTTTGTTGTGACCCCGCGAGAA
>CACZFE010000063.1:1191-13064 GCA_902780365.1 uncultured Spirochaetales bacterium | reverse complement strand
TTCCGTCAGGCCCTTTGAGCTCAAGGTTGACACCGTTTTTGATGAAAAATTCGGTCATCGCGACATCGCCCGAAGTGACAGCCGTAACAAAAAGCGGCCAGTCCTCGTCCACAAAATTGATGTCGGCACCTTTTGCGAACACTTCCGTTGCTGTTTTCACATTTCCAGCCTGAACCGCAGCCGCAAAAGACTCGTTCAAGTCATCGGCAAAAACAAAAAACGAAAAAAATATTAAGAAAAGGGAAAATTTTTTCATTAAAACCTCCTTTTGTCGCCGCCCAATTCTGTCGAAATGTCGAAATATCGAGATTTCGAAATATCGACGGCGGCGGCACCAAAAAAACCGCCGGCATTATAACAAAAAATTTTATTGCTTCAAAAATTATGGTAAAGACAAGCGGCTTTTTTGGGGAGAGAAAAATGAACGTAACTTTATCCGGATACAACATCGATTCTTCGATAATCGAAGAGCTCAAAAGCCGCGCAGGCTGGACCGAGGACAATGTCACGCCAGAAACTTTGAGCGCGGCTTACGCCAGGATCTCACGCGATCCGGCGGATATCGGCGAACTCAGAAAAATCTCGCGCACCGAAGTCGCAAAATCGAGAAAATCGAACGAAACAATAATTTTCGGTCTCGGTCACTCAAGCGTTGCGGAACACGCCGTTTTCAACTTCGATATAACAGGAATTTCAAGGCTTGCGACCGAAGAAGTTCAGAAGTTCAGACTTGCCTCTTTCACCGAAAAAAGCCAGCGTTACATCACTCTTGACGGCGATTTCATAATGCCGGAAGAGATAAAGAACTCCCCTTTCGCCGAAAAATTTTCGCAAGTAATCAAAATGCAGAACGACGCCTATTTCACCCTTTTCGAGGCTTTGAAAGAGGAACTTTTCGCGAAAAACGCAGATAAAATAAAGACAAAACGCGATGCCATCGACCTTGAAACCAAGGCAAAAGAGGACGCGAGATACATAGTCGCGCTTGCCACGAAATCGCAGTTCGGAATGACTGTCAACGCCCGTTCGCTTGAAAACATGCTGAGGCAGTTCAATTCTTCAAATCTTGCGGAAGTGCGCGAACTTTCGGCAAAACTTTTTGAGAAAGTGAAATCGCTCGCTCCGTCGCTCATCAAATATGTCGAGCCGACAAAACATGAAGCGGCCAAAAAAAGCGCTCTTCTGGAAGCTGCTCTTGCCGTAAAAGGCACAAACAACGGAAACAACTGCGATTTTTCAACAGTTTCATATTCAAAAGATGCAGACACCGAGCTTGTAGCTGCACTTCTTTACGCATATTCAAACAAAAATTTCGAAAGCTGCCTGGACCATGCAGAAAATATGAGTTTTGAAGCGAAAGAAACCTTGATAAAACAGGCACTTGCATCGAAAGAAAGCTTTGAGAAAGTGGACCGCGCCTTCGAGACGATCGACTACACTTTCGAGCTCATCGTAAGCGCGACGAATTACGCTCAGCTCAAGCGCCACAGAATGACGACCCAGCTCGTTCAGGATTACGATCCTATGCTCGGCTGCACTCTTCCGGAATCGATAAAGGCTATCGGCAAAGAGGCGTTTTTCAACGAAACGACCAATAAAATCAACGACTTTTATTACGATTTCGCGAAAGCTTTCCCCTACTCCGGAAATTACATTTTATCAAACGCACACCGGCGCAGAGTTCTCCTTAAAATAAACGCCCGCGAGCTTTACCACTTCATTTCGCTGCGTGACGACGAACACGCTCAGTGGGATATCCGCAACAGCGCGAAAGAGGCAGAAAACTTCGTCAGATCGGTCCATCCGCTCACGGCGATGCTTCTCTGCGGCAAAAGCAGCTACCGCGAACACTTCGCAAAAATATTCCCAGAAAAATGATTTCGCTTTCAGATTTCGCAGACACTACCAAAACTATCCTTTTTGACGGCGCAACAGGTTCAGCACTGCTTTCAGAGGACAATTCTGAGATTCTTCCTGACATTCTTTCGCTTAAACGCCCGGGAATAGTGCTCGCCCTGCATGAAGAATACCTCGAAGCAGGGTGCGATGTTATCGAGACAAATTCTTTCAACTCGAATCCGCTTGTATTTGAAAGTTTCGGATCAAAAAAATCAGCTTACGAATGTGCAAAAATTTCTGCAATTTTAGCCAAAAAAGCGGCTAACAAATTTTCGACTCCGGAAAAACCGCGCTTCGTTGCAGGCTCAGTCGGCCCTGTTTTCAACCGAAACGGCTCATTGCAGCAGAATGAAGCTCTTCTTTTTGAAGCGTATTCAACTCAGATCGCAGCACTTCTCGAAGGTGGCGCAGATCTGCTCATCTTCGAGACTATGCAGGATATTATTCAATTAAATTCAGCACTTGCATCTGCAAAAAGAATCAAAAAAGATATTCCGCTCATCGTTTCGCTTTCGGGAAAAAACGGAAAAACCCACACCGGGACACCGTTCGAAGAAATCGTCAGAGAAATCTCAAAACACGATTTGTTTGCACTCGGACTTAACTGCGAAGATTTTGCAGAAATAGAAAAAGACACTGAAATAATTAAGAAAATATCACCGTTTCCGCTTATACTCATGCCGAATCTTGGATTTCCTGAAAAAATCAACGAAAAATTCGTTTACAAAACGACTCCGGCCGAATTTGCCGAAAAAATGTCAGAACTTATTCAGAATTTCGTTCCTAAAATCATCGGCGGCTGCTGCGGGACAACGCCGGAACATTTGAAAAAATTTGCCGAAATGATGTGACTACTGATTCTTCGGATCGAAAGCGAACGGGAATGTGACTGAAGCCGATCCGCCTGCCGGTTTCGGGAAACGAAGTCTGCCGATAACGCCTTTGACGCACTTTGCGACTTCGGCATCTTTGAGGGAATCTTCGACAACTTCTGTATTGGAAACTCTTCCCTGCTCGTTTATTGTGATTTTTACAGACATTTTGCCTTTAAGCATCGGATTTGAGGTCAAAGCCTTGTCGTAGCATCTTTTGATGGCAGCTTTGCTGACATTTATAACTTTTGTAACCCCTGCGGAGTCGATATTTGCTTCCGACGGAGCTCTGTCCAAAGCAGGAGTCGGCCTTTCCTGTATTGACTTTTCCTCTCTTTCTGCTCAGTTTGAGACGTTTCAGGTAACGTCTCTACAGGTTTTTGTTCTTCAGCAGCGGGAGCCGGTGCCGGAGCTGGTGCGGGTTCTGCAGCCGGAGCTGGTGCGGGTTCTGCTGCTGGTGCCGGCTGAGACGTCTCAGGTAACGTCTCTACATCTTCAGCACCGCGGCTTCTGCTGCATTTATAAGCTGCAAGCAACGCGACTATCACAACGATAATGACAACAACGAGAAGTTTTTTCATTTTTTACCTCTTAACAAAAAACATTAAATCCAAAAAAACGCGCTATTTTAGGAATATAAAGTCAAATTTCCAGAAAAATCGTCTGTCGGGAAAAGAGTTATTTCTTTCTTTTTATCGAAAATTTGTATAGACGGTTACCGTAAATCCTTGTTCCGTCCTCCTTAAAAGGCGGGAATTTAACACTTTTGATCACCTCGGCCATACAATTTTCAATGGTGAGATTGCCGACTGTGCTCATCTGCACGCCAAAATAAGAGATGTCTCCTGTCGGAACGATTTCATACTCGATAGAAACCGATCCGTGAGTGAAGTCTTTGTCCCCTCTGCTTCCTTTGTAAATACAGTTGGAAATCTCTTTATCTTTTTTATTGAGGTTTTCATCTATAATGTCGTGATAAGATTTTGTGCCGTTTTCTGTTTTCTTATCTTTTTTTTCACAAGTTATGGCATACAAATCATCGGCTCCTTCACCTTTTGATTTCGTTTTATGGACACATCTTGCATAGAGCTTCGAGTTTTTGCCGACACTTCCGATCATTCCGCTGTAAAAAACTGCTCCCCACGCCTTTCCTGCATCGTTGGAAAGAGTTGAAGAAGACCAAAGCCCGATGTAATCCGCATCACCGAACATACTGTAATGGCCCCTGTTTTTCGCTTTTCTTTCACATGTGCAGCTTTCTTTCGGCGCGCTGCAGTTTCCGGAAAGGCAGTTTCCTTCCTCACTGACACGACAACTTCCGCCGGCTTCCGTAGCAGGACAGTTTCTAACGATCTGCCTAAGTTCATCGATATTCGGCAAATGCCATTTTTCACCATAAAAATCGAGGTTTTTGCAGTAATTCTGAGCCTCTTCCCAAGTCATTTTGTCTAAAGAACGGGCCGAAAACACAAAATTTTCCGTTTCATCGACAACTTCGACTTCGATACTTTCATTGGATCCGTTCTGCGCCTCGGCTGTTTCTTCAGGCTTTGCTTCCTCTGGTTTTACTTCGGCAGCTTCCTCAGGGTTGGTTTCAGTAGCAGCATCAAGCTGTTGTTCAGCTTTTTCTTCAACTGCAGATCCAGAATTCTGTTTATCACTTTCATCAGCTTTCGTTTCGGATGATCCTTCGGCTTTAACCTCTTCCGCCGGCTTTTCCCCGGTTTGCTCTGCTTCGGCAAAAAGCGAAAAAGCGAAAAAAATTACGGAAACGACGGCAAAAGCACGGATCCTGTCAGAAATTTTCATTATTCACCCCATACAAAGATATCGTCAAACCACACTTTTTTATCGTTTTTATCAGATGTGAGACAGAGATTCGGAATAGAAATGGAATCAAAAGATGCGCTCTGCTTGTCGACTTTGAGTTCATCGTTGACCCAGACTGAAACGGTTTTACTCGTCTTATTAAATTTCAAACGGATTTTATACCACACATTCGCTTCGTAGGAAGGCAGAATATCGTAAGCAGTCCATTCAGGGATCTGATAGCGGAGCTTTCCGTCAGCAAATTCGACTTTCATATCATAGTTGCCCCAGTTTTTGCCGCTCGCCTCGTTCTCGAAAGTACACAGCGAAAAGGAAACATTGTCTCCCTGCGTAATCATCTTCATTTCTACATTGATCACATCGGGAACCTGAGGCAGGACAGCCGTCATGACAGCTGAATTGTTGTAGTTTTTGCTTCCAAGAAGGTGCATGCTGTTTTCAGGCGATATATATTGTTCCGAAGTAACCATCTGATACCACTGACCTTGCCCCGCGTACTTCAACTTCCAGCCGGAACTGTTCGGAGGAAAAGACCCTGCCGTGTAAGAATCAAAATTTTCCTTGAAAAATGCACTCCTGCAAACTTTATAACCGCCGCATCCGTCCGTTGCGACACAGACATCGCCTTCGCAACAGTCGTCTATCGTGTGGCAGTAGGCAGCGCTGCAGTTAGAACCGTTAAAAGCGATACCGCACTCGGGATATTCGATATCGGGGAGTTCAGGCTCGCTGTCCTCCTCCTCATCCGGAGTTTCGGGCGTTTCATCGTTTACAGGTCCTTCTTCAGAATCCGGAATTTCAGGAATCTCATCGTCCGTTACAGGCTTTTCATCGTCTGCCACAGGCTTTTCATCGTCCTGAATTTCACCCTCTCCGCCGTTTTCATCAGGCGGAATGACAGCATTGTCAGGAGTTTCATTGTTTTCGTCATTCACTTCTTCCCCTGCTTCGGAAGGTTCGTCTGCAACAGGAGTAAGCCTTTTCACAGCACCGTCGCTGCACGAAACAAAAACCAAAAAAACCAGCAATAACAAAAAGTTGCGCATTTGTCGCCTCCATTTCGGAAATTAACGAACAACTTTCTTATTTTATCCGTTTTCAAAATAATATCAACAGTGTTTTTTGAGAATGGAAAGGAGTTCGTTTTTGGGAATCGTAACCGTCTATCAGCTACAATCTCTTCCAGCAGCGTTCTTTCAGGAAATTTTTAATGATTTCAATATTTTCGCCCTCGTAAAAAGCAACGAGGAGTTTTTTGAATTCCGGTACTTCCTTTTTCGGGATAACAAGCAGTCCGAGTCCGTGAGAAATGATGTAATGGTTTGCAAAAATCACGGATGCGCGCTTGTTGCCGTCAGTAAAAATCTGCGTTTTCATTGAATAAAGGCAAAGCTCAACCGCGATATCGATTTCATCCTGCTTTGAAGCAAGTATTTCGGCAATCCGCTCTTTCACAACTGATTCTACCGGTATCGGCGGAATATAGGAACTGCCGCCTATAGTCACCGGAATCCCGCGGATACGACCGGCATCAAAGAAAAAACCTTCATTCACAAGTCGCGCGATATGGCAGAGCAGATAATAATCCGTTTTGCTCTGGATGACATTGCGGTCGAGAATAAACTCCCATGCATGCTTCAAATTAAGAATTTTCTGCACATCAGTCGCCGTCATTCCGGAAACTTTGCCGTTTTCAATGATTTCTTCCGTCTGCGGAAACGACGTCGCGACTCCTTCAAGAACCGCCTGATCGTAAATGTTGGCTTTCATGTTCACACGAGCAAAATCAAGGTTTTTCTGCACTGAAAGCGGAAGCTCACTGTCTTCGTATCCGAGTTTGGCAAGCTTTTTGTCGATGTGACGCATCTGTTTTTTTAGCTCGCGGGCTTCTTTCGTGTTCCGAAGAAGAAGCTGAAAAAGCTCGTCGGAATAAACTCCGACATAAGTTCATGTCAGTCTGCTGCCGACACGCTTCCTCACATAGATATACTTTTCGCCTTTCTGCTCCTTGATTTCCGGTGTTCCGTCGTAAGGCAGAAGATTCCGACGCGCCTGACATTCGGCTTTTTGCTGAAGCAGGCTCCTGATTTCATCAAAAGTTTCACTCATCGCGCTCTCCAGTTAGGGAACTTTTTCATGATTTTCATAGCAGAAAGTTCCCTAAAAAGCAATTTTTCAATTTAATATGAAACTTAAACAGATTTTTTTTTTCTTTAAAATCCCTTTCACAACAGCAAGGGTTTCGTCTTTTAAAACCGCAGAAATCGTGATGAAGAGCACTCCGAAAACAGCCGCGGATACTGAAAACGAGCAGAGTTCGCTTATTTTGGCGTTCGAGAAAAGAGAGCTGAAAAACGCGAAAACCGGTGATTTAAAAAAGAATAAAGGCAGAACAGAAACAACTGAAATTATTGATATTTTAGCAAAATAAAGAACCGCTTTACCGAAATTAGAACCGCCTTTGAAGAATTTGAGCACTGCGGTAAAAAGTATGACCGCCGCCGCAAGCGATGCAAGCGACGAAGCAAGCGCGACGCCGCCTCCGGCAAGGGTGTCAACGAGAAAATATGCGGCGATGAAGTTCACTGCAATCGAGACAAGCCCTGCAAAAACCGGAAGTTTCGTTTTTTCAAGAGCGTAGAAAAACGAGTTCAGGATCCTTGAAAGTGCAAGAAAAAAGAGCCCGGCGATCCTGAAATCGAGGGCAAAAGCGGTGAGTCCGACCGATTTTTCGTCAAACTTTCCGAATCCGAAAAGAAGCTGCACCATCTCAGTCGAATTGACGAGCGTGAAAACTACAGCCGGAATCGATACGAACGCGACGAATTTCAAGGCCGAATCAAGGTTTTCCGTAAGTTTTGCAAAATTCCTGCTTTTAGCGTTTTCAACCAGTTCGGGAAGTATCACCGTGCTCAGCGTCACGACAAAAACACCTATCACAAGTTCTTCTATCCTTGCCGAAAATCTAAGGCTGCTGACAACGCCTTCCCCCGCTCTGTTAGCCATGTTTGTCGTGAGAAGAACGTTCAGCTGGTATGCGCCTGTGCCGAAAAGCGCGGCCAAAACCATCTTTCCCGATTTCGCGATATTCGGGTTCGCAAACGCTTTTTTCAGGTTCACAAAGGAAAAGCGGAAAAGCGTTTTCGCCATGAAAGGAAGCTGTATCGCAAGCTGCAAGAATCCGCCTGCAAAAACTCCAGCAGCAAGTGCACGTGCCGGATTTTCGGTAAGAGGCGCAAGGAGAAAAGCAGCCGTGATGAAAGCTATGTTGAAAATTATAGGAGAAGCCCCGCTCGGCCTGAAGATCCCCGAACTGTTGAGGACACTCTGCGTAAGAGCTGCAAGCGAAATGAAAAAAACGTAAGGAAACATTATTTTCGCAAGAAGTGCAGCCTCAGCCGCCGCGTTTTCCTCAAGCGTCGGGGCTAAAACCGCCGTTATACCGCCCGAAAAAACGAATGCGAGTGCGACAAAAACAAACGAAACAAGGCTCACAATCGTAAAAAGCGCACTCAGAAATTCGGCAGCTTCCCCTCTTTTGTTTTCTGCGAGAAGCCCTTTGAAGCGCGGAATGAAAGCCGATGAAATGACTCCGTCGGCAAAAAGTCTCCGCACGACATTGGGGATCGTGAAAGCGACCGCAAAAGCGTCGGACAAAGCCCCCGTTCCCAAAAAAGCTGCCGTGACAGATTCACGCACCAAACCTAAAATGCGCGAAATTATTGTCAAAATTGCCAAATCGGAACTTTTTTTGAATATCGAAGGAGCTTTTTGAGTCATAAAGGATCGCCTCTGCACATTCACTTTTTTTCGGGTTTGAACATTTAATTTTTTCATAATTTCACCATGTACACACCCAAAAACACGGAAAAAATAGAGAAAATGAAAACAGAAAGCAAGAAATCAGATTGATAAGTCACAGGTCGGACAAAAAATGCGGAATCCGCAAAAATAATTCGAGTCGAAGTGTAAAAAGCACTGTTGACATCTCAATTTTATGGGATAATATAAAACGTGACTGCGGATTATCCCAAATTTTGCGGATAATGGAGGTGAAAAATGGCTTTTTTTGAACGACATGCGGAAAAGACTTTAACACGACTTGAATCTTCGTTTCCGGCAATTCTCGTAACAGGTGCAAGACAGACGGGAAAAACCACCCTTTTAAAGAAAATGACCGATGCGAAATCGGTAAGAAGCACCACTTTTGACGACATTGCGGAAGAGCGGTCGGCAAAAACTGATCCGAAAACCTTTCTCGAACTCCATCCGAGCCCGTATATGTTTGATGAAGTCCAGTATGTGCCCGATTTTTTCCGTTATCTTAAAATCGAAATCGACAAAAACCGTAAAAACGGCATGTTTTATCTCACCGGAAGCCAGCAGTTCAAACTGATGGAAGCGGCAACCGAAAGCCTTTCTGGAAGGATCGGGATCGTCCAGCTTTATCCGCTTTCGGCGAGAGAGATCCGCCGCGACGGTTTTTCCGACAACTTTATTCCGACAAAAGAGTATATTCTGGAACGGAACAACGCTCTTTCAAACCGCACTTTTTCTACTCAGAAAATCTGGGAACGCATCTATACCGGCGGTTATCCCGAAGTCGTAAAAGGAAATGTCGATCCGAAAGATTTTTACGCATCATACCTTAAAACCTACATAGAGCGCGACATCAGAAGCCTGACTCAGGTCGCCGACGAAATGCAGTTTTTGCAGTTCATAACGATAGCGGCATCGAGAACGGGCCAGCTTCTGAACTACACTGACATGGCACAGGAATGCGGGATCAGCGAGGGAACTGCAAAAAAATGGATGTCACTGCTCACGACTTCGGGAATCGTCTACCTTCTGAAGCCATACTCGACAAAAGTTGAAAAGCGGGTCGTAAAAACTCCGAAACTTTACTTCATGGATACCGGACTTGCCGCGTATCTCACCAAGTGGACAAGCCCGCTCGTCATGCAGACAGGTGCGATGGCGGGAGCTTTTTTTGAAACCTACATTGTGAGTGAAATAATCAAATCGTTTGCCAACAACGGCGTTGAAGCTCCGATTTATTTTTACCGAGACAAAGACAAAATCGAAATCGACCTCATCATTGAACAGAACAGCATAATTTATCCCGTTGAAATCAAAAAGACCGCAACGCCTAATTCGGATGACGCGAAAAACTTTTTCATAACGAACCGCCTGAAAGATGTTCAGATCGGTCAGTCTACAGTCATCTGCTGCACGGACAAAGTCGTTTCCGTCAAAAAAGGTGAAACGTCAGCTTTGGCGATCCCGGCTGATTTTGTGTGAGACAGTTAAACCGGTAGATTTTGTGATTTTGTGGAAAATTTACTGTTTAATTTGAAAAGACTTAGTTTGCAGCCTGGATCGCTGTTGCAGCGACTACGTTTACGATATCGTCAACCGAACAGCCTCTCGAAAGGTCGTTGACCGGTTTTGCGATTCCCTGAAGGAAAGGACCGACTGCTTCTGCCTTTGCAAGTCTCTGAACGAGTTTGTAGCCGATGTTTCCGCTCTGAAGATCGGGGAAGATGAGTACGTTAGCCTGTCCTGCGATCGGGCTCGTCGGGCATTTCGTCTTGCCTACGCTTGCGACCATAGCTGCGTCAGCCTGGATCTCGCCGTCAGCTGCAAGGTCGGGAGCTGTTTCGTGGACGAGTTTTACTGCCTCGACGACTTTGTCTACGAATTCGTGTTTTGCGCTGCCGTAGGTCGAGAAGCTGAGAAGTGCGACTTTCGGATCCATGTCGCAGAACGATTTTGCGGTCTGAGCGGTAAGGATCGCGCTCTCTGCAAGTTCTGCCGATGTCGGATTCGGATTGACTGCGCAGTCGCCGAAAAGGAACATTCCGTTGCTGCCGAGTTCGCAGTTCGGAACTATCATAACGAACGCGCTGGAAACCGATTTGATGCCGGGTTTCGTTTTGATGATCTGAAGTGCCGGACGGATCGTGTCGCCGGTAGAATGGATGGCGCCGCTTACGAGACCGTCTGCAACGTCCTTTTTGACCATCATCGTTGCGAAGTAAACTTCGTCAGCCATCATTTTGCGTGCTTTTTCCATATCGACGCCTTTCGCCTTTCTCATTTCGTAGAAAGTATTGACGAAATCTTCGTAATATTCACTGTTTACCGGATCAACTATTCTTGCGCCGTCGATTTTTACGCCGAGTTCTTTTGCTGCAGCAGCGATTTTGTCAGGATTTCCGATAAGGATCGGTTTCGCGATTTTCTTTTCAAGAATGATCTGGGTCGCCTTGAGAGTTCTCGGTTCGGTTCCTTCCGGAAGAACTATCGTTTTCTGGACCTTGATTGCCTTTTCGCGCAAAGTTTCGATAAAATTCATTTTTTTCTCCTTCAAAAAAGTTATTAAAAGTTCAAAACAATTAAAGAGCAATTTTTGCGCGAGTATAAGACTTGAATTTGTTTTAGCAAGGAAAATAAAACTTCAAAATTTTCCGGTGCAAAAAAATCTTTATTGACTCAATTTTCAAAAAGTCTATAATCCATCGTTTTTTTGTTAAACTTTTCGGAGGAGACGATGAAAAAATTCTTTATTGTACTAGCGTTTTTTATTCCAATGCTCCTGTCTGCGGCAATCGGCGACTATGGTATCTCAATTGCCCCCGACGGCACTGAGCTCAAATGGGAAGAAGGTGCGTGGGACTTCTTCATTATGCACAAATCACTTATTGAACAAGTAACAGGTTCGGCAAGCACGACAGCCGGCAACCCTCAGGCAGACACATGCATCGACCCGAATATCGGCTCGACCTACAGACTCACATCAAAACACATTCCGCCGGATGCAGATGTTGACAAAGCTTTTCTCGTCTGGCTCGCTCCGCAGGATCCCAGCAATCTTGCCGGTCTGACAGACAACTCGGTAACACTCACCTTCACGAATGCGGCAGATCCGTCGATCACCCTTACAAAGGAAGTTACCGCATCGATGCAGGGCAACCTTGCAACATCACAGTTTGGCAACTTTGAATACGAAGCTCTTAACGATTCGACGACCGGTGTTTTCACCTACCGTGTCGAAGTTTCAGACTTCATGAAAGAAATCATAGCAATGGGTGAAGCTGCCGGTATGAACCCCGGCGAAGCGCTTTACGGTGATTATAATGTAAAAGGAATGGACTGTTCCAATCATCAGAACTACCTTGATACAAGCGGTCTTGTAGGCGGCTGGGCTCTTCCTTTCGTTTACACTTCGTCACACATCAAAAAGAAAAAAATCTACTTCTATCACGGTCT
>CACZFE010000063.1:0-1175 GCA_902780365.1 uncultured Spirochaetales bacterium | reverse complement strand
TCCAGGCAGCTTTCCTGACCGTTGCAGGTTTCGAACTTCCGGCTGAAGCTGTAATCACACTCGGTTTTGCCGTTCATGAAGGAGACCCGGGACTTGCAAGCAGAACCGGAACAAACCTTCTCGGTACGGCTGAACCTGAAGCTATCGCTATCAGCGGCTTCTCCGATCCGGCAAACTACGCTCTTCTTTACAACGACTGCAACCCGCCGAGACATCAGGACAGCACCGGTCTCGCATTCGAATATACCGAGATCTACAACTCGATCTCATCGATTTTCAGCTGGGAAAACAGCGATCAATATGAGTGCATCGGAGACCCGAACAATCCAACGAACCCGAGTAATCCTCTTGAATACGCTATCGATGCCGATATCCTTGTCGTTGACTCAGGTCCTACCGGTCCTTTCTACGGCAAATTCAACAAAGGCGATACACAGTTCGGTCTTAAAATCGGCGCAAACCAGGATCAGGTCTACACCAACTTCCTCATTGTCAGCGTTGATACCAAAGCTCCGAAATTCGATATTCCGTCGAACCCGAAGACTCCTGACGGCAGAGAGAAAAACTACTGCTCATGCTCGACTGATGAAGACGCAGTATGTTCCGACAGACCTTTCTACTACACGATCAAAATCCAGAACTGGGGTGAAAACCAGGCCGGAAACGTAACACTTCAGGATACACTTCCGAACCAGGTCGACTACGTTCCGGGAACGACCGAAATCGCAACGAAGTTCGATGCAAGCGGCAACGGAACAGACTGGACTGCGGTTGAAGACGTAAACGGCGGATTCCCGTACGCTTCGGCAAAGACCATCGCCGACATTATGACCGTTCACTGCGACAAACTCAACGAACCCGACTACTGCAGCGAAGGCGCGATGGTAAGATTTGTCGTAAGACCGAAATCGAACCTTTCGAAGAACGAAGTTATCAGAAATACAGCTGTTATCTCCGGTGACGGACTTCCCTACAACTCGAACAGCAACATTCCGCTCAGACTCAAACTTGGAAAGTGCCCTGCTGTAACAGAGTGCGAACTTCCTGCAAAAATGCAGTGCGGCGGTGTCAGGATCGACAACGAAAACTACTGCAAAGAGGATAAAGACTGCAAAGACGGCAAAAAATGTGTCAACAACGAATGTATTCTTGATTCAAATGCTGACCTTGCAAAC
>CACZFE010000062.1 GCA_902780365.1 uncultured Spirochaetales bacterium | reverse complement strand
GACTTCACAAGAAGGCTCGAACGAGCCCTTTTTGCCCGAAAAACGAGCCCTCGTCATTATGCCGCTGCAATCCGTATCAAAGACGTAGTGCAGTTTTCAAGAAATTTCAAAGAGGCCAGTTTATTGCGGAAATCGTCTAATTTTTTTATTTTTTCTTTTCCCGCTTTTTTGCGTAAAGCAGCAAATTCCGCTTTCAGATCATCCATAAAGAGCGGATCAATGACTTTATGGATGTTTGCAATGCTTGTGTAGTGCATCCCGCCTTTGCGCCGCGTTTCAGGATTCAAAGTCGATTCAAAAACGGCGCCGAAAATCGTGGGCGATATTTCCGACCAGTCGAAAGGAGCACAGTGATTCACGATAACATCAACGATTTCTTTGGTAAAATTGGGAATTTCGATAGTATCATCTGCAAAAAGCCCGCCGTTCGTGTAAGGAAACGAATTGATTTTCGTGTCATATTTGTCGCGGTTTTCAGGCTTCGTATTCAGAATTTTGAACAAATCCATGAGACCGCGCCGCAGATTTTCAAGCGAAAAAGATTTTATGTAGTCTTCAAAAGCTGTCCGTGTTTCGAAAAGCCCTGCATCTTCGGCATAAAGGCAGAAAACGATACGGACGCACAGAATGTTGAGACTCCGCAAACTGCTTTCGTCGAGATTGATGTATTCCTTGAAAAGCGCATCGTAAAGCTTTCCGACAAGCTCTCCGGCCTTCAAAGAAATTTTCTCTTCACGGCTTATATCGGCGTTTCCCTGATTGATCAAAAACTGCATTCTGGCAAAATCTTTATCTAAATCTTTCAGAAATATATGTTCAGGCTCAGATTCGCGGTGATCCATATCAAGGATTGGCAACACCGAAAACATCGCGTAAAAGCGATAACCAAAATGCCTGAGTGTCCTGCTTTTCGTCGCCCCTACCGCACCATTTTGCCGAAAATTCCTTCGCCGCCTTTTTTTGATTTATGCCGCTTTTCGCCATTTCCGCCCCGTTAATCAAAATTAAAGCTCTTTGCTATATCAGATAGAAAAACTAAAAACAAGTTTTAGAATGAGTGGAGCGTTTTTTCTGAAATTTATCTCAGGTGAAGTTTTACAAGGATGCTGTCAACAAACGAGTAAACGCTGGGAACAAGGATGAGCGTGATGAATGTCGAAACAGAAAGACCGAAAACGACGGCAGTTCCGAGCGGTCCGAACATAGCCGAACCTTCTCCGCCCATGAGCATCATCGGAACCATGCCGAAAATAGTGGTCATTGCGGTCATAAGAATAGGTCTCAGACGTTTTCCTCCGGCATAAATCAGAGCTTCGTTGGTAGTGAGCGAGTCACGCTCCTTCACCTGCTTCATGTAGTCGATAAGAACGATCGCGTTGTTGACGACGATACCGACAAGAATGATCATTCCGAGGAATGCGGGCATCGAAAGAGTTTTTCCCATTATAAAAAGTCCGAGAAGAACGCCTGAAATTCCGAACGGGATCGAGAAGAGGATGACGAACGGGTCAACAAACGACTCAAACTGTGCAGCCATTACGAGGAAGACGAGGATGACTCCGAGGAAAAGGAGCGCGACCAGATCGCCTGTCGTATCCTGCTGCTGCTTCATGTTGCCGCCGTATTCAACGCCGATGTCGGCCGGAAGGTCGATGTTTTTGAAAGCCTGCTGGACCTGGTCGTAAATTTTTCCGACTGCGATATCGTCCTCGAGGTTGGCCGAAACGGTGACCATTCTTTCACGGTTGAGTCTGTTTACGACGAGCGAAGTAAGACCGTCGGTGATTTCAGCGACATCTTTGAGTTTTACGACAGTTCCGTTCAGGGTTTTGAGCTCCATTTCCTTGAGCTGCTCAATGTTCGAGCGGTCGCCTTTCTGATATTTTACGACAATGTCGTATTCCTGTCCGTTATCTCTGTAGACCGAAGCAGTCTGACCGTAGAACGAGTATCTGACAGCCATTGCTATCTGCGCCATTTTAAGCCCGACCTTGCTTGCACGGATACGGTCGACTTTGATCGAGATCTCAGGTTTCAGAACGTCGGCATCGTTCGTTACGTCGGTGAGTCCGGGGATTTTGAGAAGTTCGCTCTGGAGCTTTGCTGCATAGAGCGAGTTTTTCTCGAAACTTTTGTTGAGAAGTTTGATCGTGACCGGTTTTTCCGACATGCCCATACCGTTGCCGCCTGTCTGGAAATCGGCTTTTTCAATGCCGGCGACCTCAGTCGTGATGCGGGCACGGATCTTTTTTGCATACTGTCTGACAGTTGTCGTTCTGTAGTTCGTCGAAATGAGTTTCGCACCGATTGTCGCGGTGTTCGTTCCTTCGATTTTCTGAGAGAAACCGCTGTTGTTGGAACCGCCGCGGACATAAGTTCTCGTAAGGTGCTCAAGCGGGATCTCCTCTCGGATGATACGCTCGATATGCTGCGCCGCTTTCAAAGTTTCTTCTATTCTTGTTCCCTGAGGAAGCTCGATATCGATCTGGAGCGAACCCTGATCATCTTCAGGCATGAAGTCGATACCGATGACAGGGACAAGCATCAAAGAGGCGAAGAAAAGCAGTATGGCCACAACAATCGTGGTTTTTTTGAAGCGCAGAGTTCCTGCGATAACTTTCGAATATAGATTTTCTGCCGTCGTCAGGAATTTTTCGCCGGCGCGGTAGAAAAAATTCTGTTTTTTAGGCTTGTCTTCAACGATTATGTTGCCGTTCTCGTCGCGTTTGGCTTCTCTTAATATCTTCGAGCAGATCATCGGTGTAAGGAGCATTGCAGAAAGAAGGGAAGCCGCAAGGGTCAGGATGATAACGCCGGCGAGCTGGCTGAAGAATATGCTGATAAGTCCGCTGACAAAGAAAAGAGGAGCGAAAATAACGATCGTGGTAAGAGTCGAAGCGATGATCGCGCTTCCTACTTCGGAGGCTCCCTTGACTGCCGCCTCTTTTTTGGTTTCTCCCAGCTCAAGGTATCGCGTGATATTATCCAGAACAACGATCGAGTTGTCGACGACCATACCGACAGCAAGGCAGAGAGACATGAGTGAAACCATGTTCAGCGTGTAGCCGAAGCCGTAGAGGAACGCGAACGCGATGATCATTGAAGCCGGGATAGAAAGGATGACGATGAGGCTCGAACGGATCCTCCGCAGGAAGAAGACAACGACGAGCATGACGCAGATCATAGCGGTAAGGACCGAGTCTGCAAGGTTGCCGACCATGCTCATGATGTATTCCGAGTTGTCGCGGATGATGTCGATATGCATTCCTTTCGGAAGTCTTCCGTTCATCTCTTCAATTCTTTTCCTGACAGCATCTGCGATAGCGACGGTGTTTGCACCCGACTGCTTCTGAACCATCATGAAAACCATGTATTTTCCGTTGTTGAGACCGAACTGTCTCGTGTCGTCTGCGCCCCAGAAGACTCTTGCGACATCCTTGATCCTGATGATGCCGATGGGAGTGTTTGCGATGATGGTTTCTGCAACTTCCTCGATATTCTCGTATTCACCCGGAACACGGAGAGTGTAGTCGAAAGAGCCTATCTGCATGTTTCCGCCGGGAACGGAGAGGTTTTCAGCCGCGATGACCGATGAAATATCGCTGACCGAAAGACCTAAAGAGGCAAGTTTCTGCTTGTCGGCAGCGATGATTATCTGTTTTTCCATCGCGTTGAAAAGGGCTACTGAACCGACGCCGGGGATTCGCTCGATGGGGTTCTGGACAAAGTCCTCGATGACCTCTTTCTGGAAACGGATATCCTCTTCCTCAGAAGTGATTGCCATGAAGAGAATAGGCATCATGCTCATATCGATTTTGAATATACGCGGATCGTCAACGTTGTCGGGCAGGTAGCTTCGAACCATGTTGATTTTGTCACGGATCGAGTTCGTTGCGTCGGCCAGATCGACACCGTATTCAAATTCACAGCTTACCGTGGAAAGGTTTTCCATCGATTTACTGTGGAGGTTTTTCAGGTTTTCGACCGAAGAAAGAGCCGATTCAAGGACTTTTGTGATTTTTTCCTCGACTTCTTCCGAACCTGCACCTTCATAGATCGTGATGATCGAGATATACGGGATCTCGATATCGGGCATGAGGTCGATCGGAAGGTCGGTAAGCGAGTAGAGACCGAAAAGGGTCATCATAAGAAAGATGACCATGACCAGAACCGGCCGTTTGACTGCAACTTGCGGAATACTCATCTTTTCCTCCGCTTATTCTCTGGTTTCAATGACGGTTACGGCTTGTCCTTCCTCGAGTTGTCTTCCGCCGCCGACAACGATCTCTTCGTTTCCGTCAAGGCCGTTTCTGATAATCGAATAACCTTCGACAGAGCCGCCTAGCGTGACATCTTTTGAATAAACTTTGTTCTCTGCTGTTTTGTAGTAGACCGTTCCGACTTCGTTGTCACGGGTGAATATCGAGTTTCTGGGAACTACGAGATGTTCCCTTTCCGGAAGAGTAAGTCTTGCGCGGACTGTCATTCCCGGTTTGTAGAGATGTTCTTTGTTGTTGAAGACGAATTCTACTTTGACGCTGCTTGTCGCCGAATCGACTTTGCTGTTGATGTAGTTGACTTTCGCCGTTTCGGTCTTGTCGGGATATGCGTCAAAAGTTATTTCGGCAGTCGAATCTTTTGTGATGCCGTATATCTCAAGCTCGCTGATGTAAAGATCGACTTTGAGTTTATCTGTCTGGACTATTTCGAACATCGGAAGGGCAGGGCTCGCCATTTCGCCGATCTCGCCTCTTTTCATAGAAATATAGCCGTCAAAAGGAGCTTTTATCGTGGTGTATGCAAGCTGGTTGTTGTAGTTGTTGAGCGAACTTTTTGCCATTTCCACCTGCGCTTTTGCCGCAGCCAAGCCTGCTTCGGTCTGTTTGTAGCCTGATTCGACTGATTCAAAGTCGCTTTCGGAGATCGAACCCTGTTTTTTGAGCTTTTTGTAACGCTCGTAGTCGTTGCTCATTTTTTCAAAAGCAGCTTCCGCCTGCATTACGCCTGCTTCAGCAGCCTGGACCTGCGCTTCCGCCGCCTTTTTGCCTACCATGTAGTCGGTTTTGTCAAGCTGTGCCAGAGCCTGTCCCGCTTTTACTTTGTCACCTTCCTGAACATGGAATTTAACGATGTTTGCCGAA
Source organism: uncultured Spirochaetales bacterium (assembly GCA_902780365.1). Lineage (GTDB taxonomy): Bacteria > UBP6 > UBA1177 > UBA1177 > UBA1177 > UBA1177. The sequence continues at coordinate 3,796 of CACZFE010000062.1, read as the reverse complement.
ACTTTCGGGGTTATCGTCGCTGTCTGGAAAGCGGTCGTCGTTGAAGAACTGTCGAAAGTCTCCGCGAATTTTTTGATCTGCGGCTTCGTGATGATTACCGCCTGTGAAAGTGCCTCGCCTTTGTCCAGTTTCGGTTTCCTTTTGCATGACACCGAAGATAGAAGAGTAAGGGTGATGACGAGAAACATAATGATTGCGAACTTAAAATTGAATTTCATTGTTTCCTCCAAATTAATTTTTATCTTTAAATGTCGTTTTTATCAAAGCATCTATTCCGCTGATAATGAAGGCGGAAAACTCTTCATTAGTTGTTTTTTCAAGGATTTCTCCCGAAAATTTCATCTTCGGTCCTTCCGTTGCCGAAACAGTCTCTTCTTTCCTTATTTTGAAAAGCATGATCAGAAATCCTGAAATCATAGTGGAAACCGTTATGGCAACTTTGACGATACGCGGGTCGTCCTTTTCTCTGCCGGAGTATGCTGAGATCATCCCGCAAAGTATCTCAAGCTCCCTGTCGCGGTCGATTTTGATTTCGCGGATAAGATCGGGGATCGTCGTGACATATTTCTGTACTTCGCGTGCTGTATCTTCCGAAAATTCGAAAAGAGCGCGCATTTCATCGTCTTTTGCCACGACTGAGAACGAAAAATCGCAGTAAGCTTTGATTTTTTCGGCAGGATTTACAGCCTTTTTCATCATTGCCTCGCATTTTCCGTTCATTTTGTCGCGGAAATACCTGTAAGTCGCAATGATGAGGGCTTCTTTCGAATTAAAGTAATAGTAAAGCGCCGATTTCGTAAGCCCCGACTTTTCTGCGACATCGTTCAAGGTGACCTTTTCTATGCCGTACTGCTGCATGAGCGAGACAAAATTCCGAAGAATGATCTCCTTTTTCTGCTCGGTTGAGATCTTCATGCTATTCTCCTTCGGTGATGCTGCCGTATTCTGTGCCTATCGTGATGGCGAGCGTGTGAAGTGCGACTTCATGTTCGTACATCGCGGTGAGAAGGCCGAGTTTTGCGCTTCTGAGCGAAAGCGATGCTGCCAGAAGATCTGTCTCGGTCGTCATTTTTGCTTTGTATTTGTCTTCTTCTATCCTCAGATTTTCTTCAGCAGATTCGATTTCGCGCTTTGAGATCTCAATAGCGAGAGCCTTTGTCTCAACATCGTTTTCAAGCTGCGTGAGCTGAAGCGAGAGCTGTTTTCTTGTCGCTGCGTTCTCAAGGCGTGTCTGCACTTTTTTATGCTTTGACTGCTTGATGTCGAAAGCGGTCTTTCCCCAGTCGAAACCTATCTGCCATGAAAGAGTTCCGCCGATGAAAAGGGTGTTTTCCGGCTGGCTCCCGCCTGCATCCCAGTTCTTTTTGTAGCCCGCTACAAGCGCTAAAGTCGGGATGAGGGGCTGAGCCGATAGCATTTCAGAATATTCGGAAACATTTTCGCTTTTTTCAAGAAGTTTATATTCAAGCCTGTTGTCGATCATTATTTTTTCAAGCTGAGAATTGTCTGCCGAAAGATTTTTTTCGGTAACTTCCTTCTTTTCAAGTTCGAAAGAGTCCGCCGGTTTGTTTATGAGAATGCCGATGTTTCTTTTTATCAGGTTCGTGTTGCCGGTTACAGTCTGGATCTGCTGTTCAAGTCTGGTCATCTCGATTTCGATCTTAAGAACAGAACGTTTGTCGACGACGCCGGCGTCATAGAAGTTCTTCGCCTGCTCGTAGTATTTCTGAAGCTGTTCTTTGGTCTCGTTGAGAATTTCCATGGTTTCGTTCAGAAGCTGATAGTTGTAGAAAAGGCTCATGACCTGGAGTTTAAGCTGGTCTTCAGAAAGTTCGCGCTGGAGTTTCGCGATGTCCTCGGCAGTTTCCAGACTTTTGTAGCCGTAGGATACGCTCCAGAGCGGAGTGAGAGGCTGAACGACAGTTATCCCGAGCGTTCTGCTTTTGTCGGGGAACGAAACCGGAATACTCATTCCTGCAACACTCATCGAACCTTCCTCAGGTTTGTATTTCATCCACTGTATGCCTGCGTCCAGAGTCGCTGTCGGCAGAAACGAAAAGACCGTTCCGTCCTTGCCGCTTTTAGCAGCCTCCTCGCTTTCCTGCATAGCTTTTATTTTTTCGCTTTCCTTCAGCGAGCGTTCTATGCACTCGTCAAGAGAAAGTGTTTCGGCAGCCGCATAAAAACAAGCAAACAAAACCAAAACTGCTGCCGTAAAATTTTTCAATCTCATGTTTCCTCCCTGAATTTTTGAACATTCGAGCAAAAAAGACAAAAAACAAAAAACCTGTGATTTGTAATCAAAATAAACGCTGTGTCAAGAACCAAACTAAAGAAAATTGCAACACGATGAAATTATTGGTTGATTTTTGATGAGGCTGAATTCTCTTCCTCAAAGTTCCATGTGGAGGACAAGTCGTTATTTTCACAGACTATTATCATTTTTATGTTTGAAAATCCGTCAAAATTTTTATTTATTCCGGCCGAGCCTGTGAGTGTCATGTGAGTATCGCCGATGTATCCGCTGCATCCGAAATCGATTTTGTTTTCACTCTCTTTCATTGAAGCGGAATAAGAACATAAAAGGGATTGTCCGCATGAAAAGATGTCCCATGTCTTGCCGTCGAAAAGCGGGGTACGCGGCATGAAATATACATAACTGCGGAGAGCCGAAGGATAGTGCGGAACGAAATCTTCGGGGCAGAATGAAGTTGAAGTGTCGATTTTCTGCGAATAGGTGCCGTCTTTCATCAGAGGTTTAAGAACGGGGTCGAATTCACCTTCCGTTTTTCCTTCAAGAGTAAGGATGTTGTTTGAAAAAGTCCGTTTTTCGTGAGCCGTGTAGTTGTTTTCAAAAGTCTGGATTTTCCCCGATTTATACGTGATTTTTCCGGTTTCTCTGATTTTTTTGTCAAGAACAGCCTCAGGTTTGAACTCGAAAGTGGTTTTGTTGAAGTCTCCCTTCTCATAAACATAGACAGCCGCGATGACGCAAAAAACGACAAAAAGCCTCGGGAACGATTTCAGGATGAAGTTTTTGCTTCTTTCAGGACTCATTTGTCTGCTCGTAGCTGTCTGCCACCGGATCGATCTGCGTGAATTTCATATACTGCGGAGTGAAGCGCAGCCTGACTATCCCGGTAGGGCCGTGTCTGTTCTTTTCGACGAAAATTTCCGCTTCGTTGTTTTTTTCCTCCTCTTTTTTTCTGTAAGCATCTTCCCTGTGGATGAACATTACCATATCGGCATCCTGCTCGATCGAACCGGAGTCTTTGAGGTCGCTCAGCATCGGCTTGTTGCTGCTGAATTCCACTTTCCCGCCGCGGCGCTCTTCGATTTTTCTGTTGAGCTGAGCCATTGCTATGATCGGAATGTTGAGATCTTTTGCCAGCTTTTTGATGTTTTTGGAGTTGTATTCGACCTGGCGGACTTTGTCTTCTTTAAAAATATTGGAGTCCATAAGCTGGAGATAGTCGATGAATATGCAGTCAAGTTTGTTCGGAGTCGTTCTGTCGGGATTCGGTGTCTTGCGGAGATCCGCATCGAGTTTTTTCGCTTTCGAACGCAGCTCAGGAATGGTAAGCGAAGAAGACTGGTCAATAAAAATAGGCAGACTGGCAATAGAGTCGAACCTTCCCCAGAGTCTTGAAAATTCTTCAGGTTCGAATTTTGCATTGAGAAGCTCAACATTTATACATACATATTCTTTCTTAAAAGGATAGTTTGAGAAACCTTTGCGTGCAATACGTCTGTAAAGAGGCATCTGTCCACCTTCAAAACCTACGTAAGGACCAGC
>CACZFE010000061.1 GCA_902780365.1 uncultured Spirochaetales bacterium | reverse complement strand
TACTTTCGGTTGCCAGATGAATGTTTACGACAGCGAGCGTGTTGCTGTCATGCTTGCCGAAAGCGGCTGGGAATATACTGAAAATGCTGAAGAGGCCGAACTTATCATAATAAACAGCTGCAGTGTCCGTGAAAAGCCGCTTCTCAAGCTTTACAGCTGCGCAGGAAGATATCTGCCGCAGAAAAAATCGAAAGGAACGAGAATTTTTATAATGGGTTGCGTAGCCCAGCAGCTTGGCGGCAAAATAATCGAAAAGATCCCGTATGTTGACGGAGTTTTCGGCCCCGGCGCGGAAGACATGATTCCCGATGTCGCGAACAAAGGCGTTTTTCCTTTCGTTTCAAACAAGGCCGATTCTCTTGAGCGCGAAGAGATTTTTCCGGCAAGGTCGAAAGGAAGTTTTTTCAGTCCCTATTCTTCCTATGTCACTGTTATGCACGGTTGCAACAATTTCTGCAGCTACTGTATAGTCCCGTTTGTAAGAGGCCGTGAGATCAGCAGGAAAAGTGCTGTGATTATTGATGAAATTAAAAAGCTGGTCGACAGCGGAATTCAGGAAGTCACTCTGCTCGGGCAGAACGTAAACAGTTACAAAGATCCTGAAACCGGTGAGACTTTTTCCGCTTTACTGCACAAAATTTCGGAAACAACGGCTTTGAAAAGGATCCGTTTCATAACTAGCCATCCGAAAGATTTCGGCGAGGAACTTGCAAGAGCATTCGGTGAGATTCCAAACCTTATGCCGTACTTGCATCTTCCGGCGCAGTCAGGAAACAACCGTATTTTAAAGTTGATGAACAGGCGTTATACCGTTGAAAACTATATCGAAAAGATGGAACTTGCGCGGAAATACTGCCCGGACATCGCTTTGAGCAGTGATTTTATCGTCGGTTTCCCGGGAGAAACACGTGAGGAATTTGAAGACACGATGAAACTTGTCGATCTAGTCGGCTACGATTCGATCTTTGCTTTCAACTATTCGCCGAGACCTTTCACCAAAGCCGAAAAAATGGCAGACGATGTGCCCGAAGAGGAAAAATTCGCTCGTCTCAACGAGCTATTGGATCTTGAAAAAAGAAGATTGAAAGATGTCCGCGGCAGATATTTGGGCAGAACAGTCAATGTTTTAGTCGAATCTGCAAGTCCGAAAGGCGACACTTTCATGGGGAGAAGCGAACACAACCTGATCGTTCACATAGCCGGTTCAACTTCGGCGGATAAAGGCAAGATCATCCCTGTCAAAGTTGTAGAGATCCTTGAAAACACAATGCGCGGCGAGAAGATTTAATGAGAAATTCTGGAATTGCAGTAGTTGCTTCAGTCGAAACTGACGGTTCTTTCAAAAATGTCACTTTCGAACTTCTTGGTGCGGCGCGTGATTTAGCCGAAAAAACAGGAGAAGCAGTCATTGCGCTTGTCTGTGCCGATGAAAACTGCGATGTTTCGGCTTTAAAGGATTTCGGTGCGGACAAGGTTTTTGTGTTTTCTCACAGAAAAGCCGCTGTTTTTGAACTTGAGGCTGATGTTCTGGCTGTTTCTTCGATAATTTCTGAGATTTCTCCTTCTACGGTGCTTTTTCCTGCGACAGATTACGGCAGAGTGCTTGCGCCTGAAGTCGCGGCGCGTCTCCACTGCGGAATAACGGCAGACTGTACCAGTTTCGATATTGACGGAGAGGGGAGGCTTGTCCAGATCAGGCCTGCTTTGGGCGGCAATATCATGGCGCACATAATTTCTCCGAATACTTTGCCGCAGATGGCTACAGCGAGACCGTCGGTTTTTAAAAAGAGAGATTATAAAACTGAAAATTTTGAAAAAAATATAGTCAGAAATGATTTTACAGCAGTTGCGGAAAGAGTTCTAAAACTTAAAGAAAATTCAATAATTACAAATAGTTCTGCGAAAATCGAAGATGCTTCGGTTGTTGTTTCTGTCGGAAACGGTGTTGCTTCCCGCGAACTTGTCAGACGTTTCGGTGACTTTGCCGCAAGTATCGGCGGAGTGCTCGCATGCTCTCGAAAGATCGTCGAGAAAGGCTGGCTTGAGCAGCCCCGTCAGGTAGGACAATCGGGAAAAACCATCACGCCTGAAATTTATTTCGCGATAGGCATTTCGGGCGCGGTGCAGCATCTTGCCGGAATGAAATCGAGTTCTTTCATTGTTTCGGTCAATACTGATAAATCTGCGGAAATATTCAATTATTCTGATCTTGGCTTTGTTATGGACGCCGAAGAGTGGCTGAACTTAGCTGAGAAATTTTTTAAGATTCGACCGGAATGATTTTCGGTTCCGGCAGAGTTACACCCAAAATTTTTTCAAGACTGTAGCTGTTCTGCCTCAAAATGAATTCGTAATTCTTGTTTTTTTCGTCCGAAACCTGCGCCAACGGCCGGTATTGTTCAAGATCCTCTTCTTTGAGCTTCATGAGCGCGGGGCAGTGTTTCATTAAAAATTTTCTCCACTCGTCATCGGTGAAAAATTCGCTGACAAAAGGAGTGTTTCTGCACTGGAACGGCTTGAAATCGTGTATGGAACATCTTTTCGACTTTAAAAAAATGCAGGCGTCGTTCTCTTTTTTCATAACGATATAAGGTAGATAGGAAAAAGAAGAGCCCTCTTCGCAGTATTCCAGAATGATGAAATCGGTGTATTTGTCGATAAATTCCTGAAGCGTCATTTTAAAGTTTTCGGCTAAACTCCGGACATCTTCGGGATATAAAAAGACCGATCCGTCGCCCGAGCAGCAGCCTCCGCATGCAGTGCATTTAAAAAAGTTCATTTTTCCCCGCTATTCTATGTAGGTAAAGTAAGACGCAGCGCGCAGTGTGTTTGAAAGTTTGACCGATTTCGAGCGGTTGGAAGCACGGACGCCGCCTTGGATCCTGGCTTTCGCCTTTACGCTTCCCCAGTTCGGAAAGTCGTCGCCACTGACGATAAGTTTTCTTATGAAGTCAGAAGAACGCAACCCTGTTTCGCTGTCAATCAGTCCATTGTTAAACGCCTTCATCAAGCCGTCTGCAAGGAGCAGTGAAAGTGAAGTGTCCGGGAAATTTTTGCTTTTGTCGGACGAGAAAGTTCCTTCTTCATACCAGAAACCGCGTGCGTCGAAAGTTCTCTCTTTTAAAAAAGCGGTCTGCGAAGCAAAAAAATCTTCCATTGCTTTATATGAAGTGCTCTCTTTTTCAGGATTGAAATCGGCAAGATAAGCGATAAAACGCATCTTGTTTTCGGTAGTTGCGCTTTCAAAAAGAAAAATAGCCTTCTTCAGCAGTTCAACGATTTTTTCATCCTTGTTTTTATCTTTCGAAAGGAGCGAAAACGCCTCGATGAAAATGCCCGAATATATGAAGTTTGCAGTTATCGCCTTTTCGGTGCGGTCGAAATCAAAAAACTGATACTGATAGCCTGTCTCTTTTTTCTGCTTCAACATCAGAGCTTCTAATTTGGCTGTTGCCGCATCCTCTTTTCCCTCTTTTTCAAGGACATATTTCAAAGCTTTTTCAGCCGCTTCGGCAAGAGCAGGATCTTCAAGGTATTCAGCCATTCTGAAAAGGACTTCAGCCGCGTAGGTCTGCATTAGAAGTGATTCTTTCGCGTTTTTTTCTTTTGCATCGGAAGTTTCGAGCTCAGTCGGGAAAGAGCCGTCTTCACGCTGGATGTTTTTTAAGTGTTTGGAGATGAGATGGAGGGAAAATTTCGGCGAATAGTCGTTTTTTTGCAGCGAAGAACCGTCAAACCACGGCTCCGCGTTCCCGTCATTTTCAGAAAACTGCGTTGTTCTGTAAAAATAGACCGAAGCGACCTCTTTCTGGTATTCATTTTTGTCAAGCCCGTACTGCGAGCCTTTTCTGTCGAGGACTGAAAGGGGGTTTGTCGAATATTCCCACGGAAGGAGTCTGATTTTTGCACCGCGGGATTTCAGATAAAGTCCGTCAACGCCGCTTTTTGGCAATGAAATTAAATACTTGTCGCTTTTGTCTTCTAAGTAGGCGTATTCTGAATGGAAGTAGAGAATGAGGCGAAGTTTTGCCAAATCGAGTTTTTTGATCTTGGCTATTTCGTTAAAAAGTTTTTTCAGATTTTTTGCCGTCGCGGAAACAAGTTCTTCTTCGTAAGTTACCGACATCGTTACGTTTCCGTTAATATCAAGAGCTGTCGCCGTAACCGTGCGCTTTTTGTCGGGAACACTGTCGGGGCACTTTTCGTTGCGGAAACATTTGATGATAAAATCGGCTTCCTTTTCAAGTTCAAGCGAGTCGCCGTTTTTTTTCAGCAGGATTCCGCTCTTGCCTGCAAAAAGATAGCCGAAATGATCAAGTTTGCTGAATTTGAAAACGGAACCGGCAAAACGTGATTTTTCTCGCAGGGAACTTGGAACAAAAACGCAGTCGCTGTCGGGATGTTTCACAGTGTAGCTATATTCATTGAATGCTGAAATGTCGTACTCCGAAACAGAGGTGCAATGCTCTTTTTTGATCCGTTCGAGAATATCTTTCGGCTTCGTGAGTTCTTTAATTACGACTGCAATCGTGAAAATAATCGTCGCGGCAAGCACTGAAGCCGAAACGACTCTGAGGACTTTTTCAATGGTGATCATGATGTCAGATCCAAAACACCTTAAAAACGGGCTATTATGGCTTTAGAAAGCGGTTTAATCAAGAAAAACAATTACCTTCCGCCGAGAAGTTTTTTCTTAACAGCAAGCAGAGCGCCGCGGAGAAGCGGTTCTTTTAAGACGACTATCACTGCAAAAGCTATGAGAAGCACGGTTTTGAAAGCGAGAGAAATAACTTGGTTTTCGACCGGAACGAATGTTGCGACAGCCCAGAGAATCATTGCAAGAGCAAAATAGAAAACGCCGCTTCCGACTCTGTATGAAATCGGGAAATATTTCTGTCCGATGAAATAAGATGCAACCATTACAACCAAATTGGAGAAAAACGAAGCCCATGCGCACGCCATAAAGCCGAATTTCGGCACAAAAATCACGATGACAAGCACTGTTATGATACAGGCAACGAGCGAAAAATAGCTGCCCCATTTCGTTCTGTCGGTGAGTTTGTACCAGATCGAAAGGTTGGAATAAATTCCGAAGAAAAGCTCTCCCAGCATGACTATCGGAACAACTGCGAGACCTGCGAAGTATGCGCTTCCGATCAAATGTTTGAAAATATCGAGATAGAAAGTTATCCCGAGGAAAACAAAAAGCGAAAAAAGGAGGAAGAAGTGCATTACATCGACGTAAATCGAAGTGTCGTCCCCTTTTTTGTAGCGGAAAACGAAAGGCTCGTAGGCATATCTGAAAGCCTGGAGCGACATGACCATTATCACACTGATCTTAAAGCATGCGCCGTAGATCCCGAGCTGCGAATTTGCTTCAGTCGGGTCGGAAAAAAGGTAGGGAAAGAGAATTTTGTCGGCAGTCTGGTTGAAAATTCCGGCAATTCCGAAAAGAAGGATCGGGAACGAATACGTGAAAATCCTCTTCATGAGTTTTGCATCGAAAGACCACTTGAAAAGGAAATCGGGTGAAAGTGCAAGAAGCGTGAAAGCCGATGAAACCACGTTTGAAACGAAGACATAGCGGATTTCAAGCCCCGGCGACCAGATGAGATCAACTGCCGGAAAACCGTTTTTCGAAAGCCACGGCGCGGCAATGAGGAAAAAGAGGTTGAGCCCGATATTTATTGCAATCGAAGCCAGTTTTATGCCGGCAAAACGGAACGCTTTCTGTTTGTGCCTCAAGTTCGCGAAAGGAACGGCGCAGAAAGCATCCATCGCAACGATAACTGCGAGCATCATCACGAATTCGCTGTACCCGGCATAGCCCATTGCGGCTGAAACCGGCTTCAGAAAGAGTGCAACTGCAAGAACGAAAAGCGTCGAAGTCGCAGCAAGCGAAGTCAAAATCGTGCCGTAGACCCGCTTAGGATCAGGCTCCCTGTTGATGAAACGGAAAAAACCGGTCTCCATTCCGTAAGTCAGAATGACGAGCATCAGCGCCGTCCAGCCGTAAAGATTCGTAACTATGCCGTAATCGCTCGTCCGGACGAGCACTCTCGTGTAGACCGGAACCAGCATCCAGTTGAGAAAACGCCCGACAATGCTGCTGAGCCCGTAAACCGCACTCTCTCCGAGCAGCTTTTTCATTATTGAACCGTTTGTGCTCATTTTAGCCTCGCAAAATCAAAATACAGGTGACTATAATTTCTGCGGAATCTTTTTCAAGTTATCTTAAAACTCAGGTTTTCTTGAAAGATTCCGCTAAATTTAATAATGTTACGCGCATTTTTCGGGAGGCGGTCATGAGAGTTCCGGCAGGAAAGACAGTTGATTCAAGGGCTTTTGACAAAAGCGCGATGGAAGCGGGGATCCCATCGCTGATCCTGATGGAAAACGCCGCTTTTTCAGTTTTTGAAGAGCTGCATAAGGTAGTATCATCGCAGAAATTCGACAAAATCGTCGTGTTTTCGGGTAATGGCGGCAACGGCGGCGACGGTTTTGCGCTGCTTCGTCTTTTGTCCGACAGAATACCTGAAATGCCGCTTTTTTTAGTTGAAACCGCTGAATTCAAGGAACAGAACAAAGTCCCTGAAAATTCTGCGTGGATGAATAGATGTATGCTCCCTGCAAAAGTGCAAATTGTTGATTTTAAAGATGTTTTTGGAAAAGTCCTTTTCGTGGACGCGATGCTTGGGACCGGTCTCAGAAGCGAAATTTCAGGTAAAATCAGAGATGCGGTAGAGTTCATAAATTCGTATTCTCCGACAAAAAAATTTGTCATCTCTATCGATGTTCCGACAGGGCTCGATTGCGATACCGGTGCGGTTTTAGGCCAAGCTGTTAAAGCCGATTTAACTGTCACGATGGGAATTTATAAAACCGGTCTTTTTGCGGGAAGCGGCGCTGAAAGGTCAGGAAAAATCGTCCTCGGTCATATTTCGGCTACTCAAGCAGAAAAACCTGAAACTGCATATTTTGTTGAAGAAGATCCGCAGGTTATAAATGTAAAAGTTCCGGTCGACGGTTTTAAAAACAGAAACGGGCACCTGCTTGTTGTTGGCGGCGAAGTAGAAAAGCTTGGTGCTTCGATAATTTCGGCGAGATCGTTCATGTCTTGCGGAGGAGGGCTTGTGACGGCTGCTTTCAAGAAAGAGTTCCTTCCTTCGATCGCCGGGAGAATGCCAGGGCTCATGCTTATCGGAAACGAAAGAATTGCGGAAGAACTTCACAAGTTTTCGGCAGTTGTAATTGGTCCGGGACTTTCGGAAATCCCGTTTGATTTCTCTGTTTTCAAGGATTTTGAGGGAACTTTCGTAGTTGATGCCGGAATGTTTGACATCATGCCCGAAAACAAGGAAATCTTTGAGATCCTGAAAGATAAAAAAGTTGTTTTCACGCCGCATCAGGGCGAGATCAGGCGCTTTCTCAAAGCTGACAGGAATGAACCGTGGATCAGTCTTGTCGAGAGATTCCCGCTTGAAAAAAATCATGTTCTCATAGCGAAAAGTCATGCGACTTTCGTGAGAAACAGCGAAAAGACTGTGATAGTTCCTGCAGGGGCTAAGGCTCTTGCTTTCGGCGGAAGCGGAGACGCCCTTACCGGAATAATTGCCAGGGAGACTGCTCTGCACGGGCTTTTCGAAGGTTCAGTGAACGCAGTCGTAAGGCACAGAGCGGCCGGGATCGAGCTTGAAAAACGCTGTTCGGTGACTATGCACGATATTGAAAAACTTGTTGAAATGATAGGAATTACGGGGAAATAAATGGATTTTGCAAAAGAGACGTTTTTTGTAAAAAGCGAAGCCGAAACGATCGCGCTTGCCGAAAAACTGGCTTCATCTTTGAACGGTGGAGAGCTCATCGTTTTTGACGGTGACCTTGGCGCGGGGAAGACTTTTTTTACCGGTGCTTTGTGCGAGGCTCTGAATGTAGAGAGAAAGAAAGTTGCAAGCCCGACTTTTGTGATAATGAAAAAATATTCAGGAAAATTCGATATTTATCATTGGGATTTTTACAGAGTTTCTTCTCCTGACGAGCTTTATATCGCCGATTTTCCTGAGTATCTGAAGGCTGGAAACTCAATCACGATAGTCGAATGGGCGGATATGTTCAAAGAATGCTGGGATGCGCACCGTCCGCTGGTAAGGATTGAAATAAAATTCGGAAAAGGAGAAAACGAACGTGAAATCAGCATCGGAAGAATCGACTGAAAAACTGATTCAGGAGCTTCACGCGCCGCATAAAAAGCCTGAGATGGCAAGGGAGAAGAATCCGAGAAAGGTGGAGAGAGCTCCAGAGCCGGAGATTGCAACTGAAGATGAAAAACAGCCGACGAAAAAAGATCAGGCGATCGAATTTGTTAAGAAAACCTCTGTTGAAATGAAGAGGGGAGTTTCACTTGCTGTTGCATTCAAGGCGATACTCCGCAGCGGAAAACTGTTTTTCGCCTCAATCGGCGTGATCCTGGCGATGCTTCTCCTTTCGATTTTCATTTATCATCAGGTTTCGTCATTTGTGACGGTGAAATCGCTTGATTTTTTTGAGATCGCGCCTGCCACGGACGAATTGTTCTCGCAAATTTATCACGCTCTCAAGGTTTGCGGCGCATTTCTTTTCAAAATTGTGGTGAATGTCCTTGTTTTCTATCTCTCTTTTGTTATTTCCTACGCTGTTGTGTCGCCGCTTTACTCCTTTATTTCGATGATTGCGGAAGATGTTTATTTCGGAAAGCCGAAAGACGACGCCGAGCTTTCGCTGCGGCCCCACTCGATGGCGGAATACTTCGGTCAGGACAAGCTGAAGCAGAGCCTGACCGTATATATGCAGGCCGCCATCAGCCGCCACGAGCCGCTGGATCACATACTGCTCTACGGCCCGCCCGGCCTGGGCAAAACCACGCTGGCGGGCATCATCGCGGCGGAGATGGGCCACAACAT
>CACZFE010000060.1 GCA_902780365.1 uncultured Spirochaetales bacterium | reverse complement strand
GCTTGCAGACATCAACGACCTTGAATTCGCAGGCTGGGATATTTTCACCGACAATATGTACGAATCGGCTAAACACGCAGCAGTAGTCCGCTCGGAAGACCTTGAACCGGTTAAAGACGAAATGCTCGCAATCAAACCGATGAAGGCTGTTTTCAACCACGAATGGGTTAAAAAACTTGACGGTCCGAACGTAAAAACCGGCAAAAACTACATGGATCTCGCTCATCAGCTTATGGACGACATCAAAAACACGATGAAGGAAAAAGGCTGCTCGAGAGCAGTTATGGTCTGGAACGCTTCGACCGAAGCTTACCATAAACCGTGCGAAATCCACAATACGCTTGCTGACTTCGAAAAAGCTATGGAAGACGGTTTCCATCCTGAAGTTGCTCCGAGCCAGGTTTACGCTTACGCAGCACTCAGCATGGGGCTTCCCTACATCAACGGTTCGCCGAACTGCACAGTTGACAACAGAGCGATCCAGGAACTCGCAAACAAGATGAAGATGCCTATCGCTGGAAAAGACTGGAAAACCGGTCAGACCCTGATGAAAACGATAATCGGACCCGGACTCAAACTCAGAATGCTCGGTCTCAACGGCTGGTTCTCGACCAACATTCTCGGAAACCGCGACGGCGAAGTTCTTGACGATCCGGCTAACTTCAAAAGCAAAGAGGTTTCGAAGCTTTCCGTTCTCGACACCATTCTTGACGCTAAAAACTATCCGGAACTTTACGGCAACTACTACCACAAAGTAAGAATCAACTACTATCCGCCGAGAGGAGACGAGAAAGAAGCATGGGACAACATCGATATTTTCGGATGGCTCAACATGCCGATGCAGATCAAAGTAAACTTCCTCTGCCGCGACTCCATCCTTGCAGCTCCGGTCGTTCTTGACACGCTTCTCTTCATCGACCTTGCAAGAAGAGCTGGAATGTACGGTATCCAGGAATGGATGAGCTTCTACTTCAAGTCCCCGATGGTTGCTGAAGGCCTCTATCCGGAACACGATGTTTTCATCCAGCACACCAAACTCAAAAATACGCTCAGATACATGATGGGCGAAGAACTTATCACGCATCTCGGCAACGAATACTACGATTATTCGAAAGAAGACTAGTTTTTTAAACGCTTCTATTTTTTAAAACGGGGGCCTCGGCTCCCGTTTTTTTTGCTAACAAGCTAATTTTTCTCAAAAAAAAGTAAAGAAACTCTTGCATTTTTATTTTTTTTGTCTATAATACCGCGGTTTTTTTAAAATTGGCATGTTTAAATTAAGTAAAAACGGTTGATATTGTAATTTTTTATGGAGAAAAAGATGAAAAAAGTATGCTTTATTTTTGCGATTTTCGTAGCGTTATTTTTCGTAGTTTCCTGTGACGGAAACACCAAACTTGAAGATCTTATAGACACTGACACCGAAGCTGTCGACACCGACGCAACCGACACCGAAGCTGAGAATCCGGCTGACACGACCGATTCAGAAGCTGCAGACACCGATGCGACAGACACCGACAAAACTGACAGCGACGCAACGGATACAGTTGATACAGATGCAACAGACACTGACAAAACGGACAGCGACACAACGGATACGGCCGACACCGATGCCGATACCGACTCGACCGATACAACAGATACAACTGACACAACAGATACAACTGACACAACAGATACAACTGACACAACAGATACAACTGACACAACAGATACAACTGACACGACTGACACGACTGACACGACAGATACAACTGACACAACAGATACAACTGACACGACTGATACAGCTGATACGGCAGATACGACCGACACAGCTGACTCCGGCGACACCGATCCTGCCGATTCCGGTGATACGACGGTTGAACCGTGCAACCCGAACCAGTGCCTGAGCCTTGAAAATTCTGACGGCGTATGCACTCCTGACGGCGATTCGTTCACATGCGGCTGCAAAGAAGGTTATCTGTGGTATGAAGGCGACTGCGAAAAAATCGTAAGCCAGGACTTCTGCAAGACACTTGCACAGATCCTCGGCTTCCAAGGAACTGCTGCGGAACTCGTCGAAGCTGTATGCCACTGCTTCTCGGCTGACCAGTGCGTAATCGAAGTAGAAATAGAAATCGAACTTTAATCCGATCCCGTTTTTTAATTTCACCTCATCATCTAAAAAATACTCTCAGGGCGAAGAATTTCTCAATGCTTTCAGTCATGCATTCGGCGCACTTTTCGCGATCTACGCGATGGTCATGCTTGCCTACAAATCAAGCACGTCGATGCAGAGTGCTACAACGGCTATTTACAGCGCCATGCTTTTCATTTCGTTCGAATCATCCACATGCTATCACGCAATGAGGAACGAAACCGCAAAAAAAGTTTTCAGACGTATCGACCACAGCGCGATTTACCTTCTGATCGCGGGAACTTACACCCCGATGCTGATGCTTGTGCTCGAAATCCCATACTCCATAATCTTTCTTGTAATGATCTGGTATCTGGCGCTCACCGGCGTCGTTTTTTCATGTCTCACGCTCAAATTCAAAAGACTTTCGACCGGGCTTTACGTCCTCATGGGATGGCTTTCGGTCTTTCTGCTCTACATTCTCTGGTCGAAAGGGCTCAGAGCTTCGATGCTTTATCTGATTGCAGGCGGTCTGGTATATACGGCCGGAAGCTATTTTTACCTTTCAAAAAGGAAATATTTCCACGGAATATGGCACTTTTTTGTCCTTTTCGGCGCGATTCTGCACTATATGGCGATCGTCGCGCTGCTTTGACTTTAATTTTCGAGGTGAAAAATGAACAGAATTTTTACGGTTATCCTGCTGACTGCGGCAGTTGTTTTGCTGATTTCAACGGTATTCAGCCTGAAAAAAGTCTCTTCAATGGATGATGAGATAAACAGGCTCAAGGCGGAGAAGTTAGAACTTCTTTCGGAACATGAAGAATGTCTGGTTTACAAGGAAAAATCGCTGAAAAAAGAGCTGCTTTCCAAGTATCTCGACTCGATTGTAATTCTTCTCAACAGGATCGATGCCGGACATCAGCCGACAGAAGAAGAAATCGCGAATTTTTACGACAGGACCGATTTTATTGTTAAAAACATCGATTCGGCCTCAGTTTCTAAAGAGGAGACGAACCTTGTCCTCTCCTTCATCGATTCAGCCAAAAAAACATTCGAAACTAAAATCAAGACACCATCCGGCAACGTTAAAGAGTGAATTTTCTTGAAAAGATTTTCTTAATATAGTATAGGGCGGTGTTTTTGAATCTTTGTAAAGGAGATTTTTATGGGCAAATACAGTAACTTGGTAAAAAATCTTGGAACCGACACGGATAAAATAAAGTTTACTTTCGTAAAAGGAAAGTATGCCGGCGGTGAATTTTCTATCCGCGAAGGTCAGAAACTTTCTATCGGACGCGATATTTCTTCCGATGTAGCAATCGTTGATTCAAAGGTCAGCCGTAATCACGCTTCGATAACGGCACGTGACGGCAAACTCTTCATCGAGGACCACAACAGCACGAACGGTACATATGTCAACGGCGAGAAACTTAGCCCTTCGACCGAAACGGAGCTCAAAATCGGGTCCAATTTCTCGGTCGGCGATTCCACGATTCTTGTAGGAGACGAAGCTGCTCCGAACGAAAACGCAGTGGAAGTTTCGTTCAAAGAAAACAGTTTCACAAGGTCAAGAAAGGCTCAGGAAAATACTATTCCGGAAAGCAGACCGCAGATTCAGGAAAATGACGAAGAAGAGGCTTTCACGCTCGACGAGTCGCTTCAGGTTATAACTCCGGAACCGGCTGAATCTTCAAAACAGAATGACAGCGCAAAAGTCAATATCGGCAAACTCAACCTGAAAAAAACAACAAAATCTGATATTGAAAAAGATAATCTGGCAACCATGAACACTTCTTCTACCGGAAGTCTTTCGGCTATGGATGTCGCAGATCTGCTGAAGATCCTTGCTCAGTCGGCTTCAGCAGGATATCTCAAGCTCAACATAACCTCGCCTTTTGCGGAACAGATCGAAGTCACGATAAGCGCATCAGGAATCGTTGCCTGCGAATCGATCACGAACAAGAATTTCTCTCAGGAAAAGGCTCTTTCCCGCGCACTTCTGGCTAAAGACGGCGAATACTCGTTCAAAATCGACAACGCGCCGAAAGACGAAGCGGCCAACAGGCAGCTTGAAGATGTTTTCATGGAGATTTCCAACCAGAAAGGGAACCTCACAAAATACAGGACCATCGTCAACAACGGCAAACTTGAGTTCGCAAATCCGATTAAGGGAAAGCTTTCCGAATTGTCCAAAGCTGAGCTCGACACGCTTCAGTCCATGGTAAATTCAAAGGAAATCATTAAATATCTCAATGCTTTCCACGAAAATGACGACTTCATTCTCATGTCGGAAATAGTTAAATTCATCGATCTCGGAATCATTTCCGACGGCAAAAAATTCGACACACTTTCCGACGACATTCTTGATTTTTAAGATTTGACACTTCCTCAGACAAAAATCATCTATATCTGGGGTTATCCCCTCGATTTTTCGCTTTCACCGTTTTTTCAGGAACACTGTGCAATCCTTTCAAAAAACCGGATCCTCTACAAAATTTTCCGTGGTGAAACAGAGGAATTCCTGCAACTTCTAAAAAGTGAAAGATGTATCGGCGCAAATGTCACGATCCCGCATAAAATCGAGGCCTTGAGCCTTTGCGACAGGCTGACTGAAACGGCTGAAGCTGCCGGAAGCGTGAACACGATTTACAAAGAAAAAAATAAAATCATCGGCGATAACACTGATGGTGCAGGCTTGGTAAAATGGCTTAAAATGAAAGGTCTGGACCTTGAAAAATGCGAAATTTTAGGCAACGGCGGCAGCGCTCGCTCGATATCGGCAGCACTTTTTAAGGAAAAATACGGAATCACGATTTTTGGAAGGACCGAAAAAGGATGGGAAAAAAATTTCGGCTCGTTTCATCCGCTTTCAGAGTGGAAAAATGAATTTTTGACGATAAGCACGCTTCCATTTGAAGTAGAAGGCAGAAACGTGATAACAATCGGATATTCTTCAGGAAAAATTTCAATTGACGCCACCATGATGCTGGCATTCCAGGGCTGGCTCGGAGCAAAAAGATGGTTCGGCGAAACGCTTACGGCTGAAAAATTTGCAGAAATCACCAAGCTTCACGCAAACGCGCAGCAGAATCAATGGCTTATATTAAATCTGGCAAATAGAAATGAGATATAACCGGTTTTTGGGGAACATTCTTTCAAGCGCTTTGGAAAGGCAGTCTGACGGCGACAAATACGACATTCTGCTGAACACTATTTTCAAGGCGGAAAGGCTCGGAAAACGCGACAGGATCTGGGTTTCAGACCGTTTTTTCTTTTATTTGAGACACAAACTTTTCTTTGACGAAATCTCCGAAAACACCGAGGTTCTCGCAAAAAATATCGCGATGGTTTTTGAAGATGAACCCGATGAAATTTTGGCTGAAAAAATAAAAAATCTGAAAAAAAGCGGAACTTACGACCAACTTTTCAACGAATCTTTCCCCAAAATTTTATCCAATGAAATCAGAACTTTATATAGTGGAAACGCTTTCGAATGGTTCAATTCAAAGGCAAAAACCGTTCTGCGTACCAATTTGGTAAGGATTTTGCGGGACGAACTTTCCGGAAAGCTGAAAAACGAAGGTTTCGCCAATTCTCCTGCCCCGCTCTCCCCTGCCGGAATAATTCTCGAACCGACAAATAAAAGCCTTAAGAATTCGGAGCTTTTTGAAAAAGGATTTTTTGAGTTTCAGGACGAATCGAGCCAGCTTGCATCTCTTTTAGTGAACAAAAACACTAAAACCCTGCTTGAACCGTGCGCCGGAGGCGGCGGAAAATCGCTTTCGATAGCCTCATTTTTCAAAAATATCGAAATCACGGCAAGCGATTCCAGAACCTATCTTTTCAATGAGATCAAAGAGCGTGCGGCACGCGCCGGAACAAGAATAAAAACGGCAAGATTTCAGGATATAAGGGAGAGTTTTGACACCGTTTTCATCGATTCTCCGTGCAGTGGAAGCGGAGTCCTCAGGCGCAACCCCGGCGACCGCTGGAAAATAGACGAGAAAATGCTTTCAGACCTCAACAATCTGCAGAAAGAACTTATTCAGAAATTCTCCGAAAAGGTGAAAATCGGCGGCGAACTTATTTATGTCACATGCAGTTTCCTGAAATGCGAAAATGAAGAAATCATCAAAGATTTTCTCAATAAAAACAAAGATTTTTCTCTAATTCCGGCTAAAGAACGCCTTCTTGAAAACCTCGGCAGCGAAGAACTTCTTTCCGAAATCACGGATGGCGATTTCCTCAAAATCAAACTGATGCACGAACGGGATTTAATGTTCGGTGCTGTTCTTATCCGCCACAGTTGAACAGATTCGTTATACCGTTATCCCGTTATACCGAATAAAAAGAAATTATTGAATTTATTTCCAAAATTCCTAAAATATAACGTTTTTTATTTGTCTCAGCAGGATGACACATGAAAAAACTCCTTCTTTTTCTTATCGCTCTGATATTTTTGGCCGTTTCATGCAGCAGCTCGAAAAAGGCGGAAAATGATGACAATGCCGTTCTGCCTGACGAGGATGCGGCAGAAAACGATGAAGATGTAATACCGGATGAGGAAAATCCTTGCAGACAATTCGCGAATTCCACCGGAGAATACACATATTCCGGTAACGGGAAACATTGCGGCTGCAAAGACGGCTACTTCTGGGCAAATCCTGGCTGTAGAAAAATAACTTACGCAAATATATGCACAGGTCAGGACAAGTGTTATGACAACGAAAAAGAGATCGTCTGTCCAGATGAAGATGAAGATTTCT
This sequence comes from uncultured Spirochaetales bacterium, assembly GCA_902780365.1. GTDB lineage: Bacteria > UBP6 > UBA1177 > UBA1177 > UBA1177 > UBA1177. The sequence goes on along the minus strand of CACZFE010000060.1, from coordinate 4,255 downwards.
TTGGTCAGGATGTGCAGTATGCGGAACTTGGGTTCTGTGTGCCGCAGAATTTTTCGACAGATGATTCCGTCAGCAATGAACCTGTAGTTTCTGACAACAATTTGAAAATTGAGTGGGCTGCAGAAGAATCGAACTTGCTCTACACCTGGGATGAAGCAGTAAAATATTGCAAGGAACTTGAATATGCAGGTCATGATGACTGGCGGCTCCCTTCTCCTCAAGAACTGATTGCAGGCGCAACATGCCGGAATGATATCATGCTGTGGTCGTCACAGCAGCAAAATGATTCGTATGCATGGGCTCTCTATTCAATATCAAAAACTTTGAATGTTTTAAACAAATTCAAGAATAACTATGTCCGCTGTGTCCGCGGAGAACCGATGGATGCTGAGGTATCGTTCCGCTCGATTGATACAGAACTGGTGATGGATTACCAAAACGGACTTATGTGGAGCATGGCAGATTATATCCGCGAAAGAAATTGGAAAGATGCCTTTGCAGAGTGTGAAAAATCTACAGCTGGAGGCTTTTCCGACTGGAGACTGCCTAACATCAACGAACTTTCCTCCATACTGAATTTTGAAAAAAGCGGTCCCGCTTCAAATTTTCCTTATCCTGAAAACTTATCTGTATATTTCTGGGCGTCGACTACTCAGAAAAGTGATTTTTCATACGCTCCCGCAGTAAATACTGCTTCTTTGGAAACAATTAAAAATATTTACAAAACAGAAAGGAACCACGTTATCTGTGTCAGGAATGAACCTTGCATCGAGAATTACTTCTGGGACGGCATTAAATGCGTTGAATCGCCATGCAACGCCAATCCGTGCCAAAATGCTGAACATTCAGACGGAGTATGCAACCTGAGTGATTCCGGCGGTTATTTCTGTGGCTGTGTCAAGAATTACTTCCGGGACGGCGAAAAGTGCGTTTCTCCGTGTGATCCGAATCCGTGTACTGTTTCGGAACATACGACCGGGCTATGCAAACCGCATAACAAAGTGCGCTACACCTGCGATTGCAAGGAAGGCTACTATTGGTGGGTAAAAAACAATGCTTGTCTCACAAAAAAACCGGAATCGGTAAATGTCTGCACAGGTCAGGACAAGTGTTACGACAACGAAAAAGAGATCGTCTGTCCGGCTGAGGGCGAAGAATTTTTCGGCCAGGATGCCCAGTATGCCGCTATGGGATTCTGTGCTCCGCAGAGTTTTTCGATTGATGAAACTGTTCCGGGCGAACCTGTTGTGGTTGACAACAACACAGGCATGATGTGGCAGCAGAAAATTCCGCCCGTTAAAAATCTTTATATTGAAAACGTTATTGGATATTGCAGCAATCTGGTCTACGGAGGCTACGATGACTGGCGGCTCCCGTCAATTACCGATTTTGTGACCATCACCGATTTCGGCAGATGCTATCCTGCGGCCGACACAGAATACTTCCCTGACTACGGATCATTCTGGACAAGCAACAAGAGAGTTGACCGCTGGACTGGCGGCGATATCCCGCACATTTATTATTATTATACTTACTACAGTTCGATATTTGATTTCAAGGAACCTCTAACATTTCAGACAACAACATCATCATACTATATCTATGGCAACGATATATCATATCACGATTACCATAATTATGCTTACTCTTATAATATCCGCTGTGTCAGGGGATCAGACACAGAAAGCACTACTTTCACCTCCAAAACTTTCGGAAAAAATCTTATGTGGAATTATAATAATGACACTATTCTTGTGAAAAAAACAGGCGCAAAGCATACATGGCAGGAAGCTCTGAAATACTGTTCTGACCTTGATTATGCCGGAATTTCCGACTGGAGACTGCCGAATATCAGAGAACTTTATCTGACTGGTAACACAGGAGTCCATTCATCAACAACAAAAATGGCTTCGCTTGATTCCGACTATTCCGAAATATCAAAAGAAACAACTTTAAAAGAAACAACAAGGAATAATACCTTATGCATTGCCAATGACTCATGCGAAGACGGCAAATTCTGGAATGGCGAAAAATGCGCGAAAAATCCGTGTGCAGGAAATCCCTGCAAATCCGACAGCAATTCCAACGGAACATGCACTGTTTTGGACGAAGAAAACTATTTATGCGGCTGCAAAAAGGGTAGTTGGGACAGTGAATTAAAAGAGTGCATCGTGGACGAAACACCAGACGCTGACACCGTCGAAACACCGGATGAAAATCCGGATGCAGATACGGACAAAACGCCGGATGAATCACCGGATGAAAATCCGGATGCTGACATAGATGAAACACCCGATTCCGACAATTCAGAAAGCGGAGAATAGCATGAAAAAACTCCTTCTTTTTCTTATCGTTCTGATATTTTTAGCCGTTTCGTGCAGCAGCTCGAAAAAAGCGGAAAACGATGCCGATATTCTGCCGGATGAAGATGATATTGACGAAGATGCCGCTGATGAAGATGATGAAGAACCCGAAGAGCCAGAAGACGACGACAACGTGCCGGATGATGACGGAACTTCCGCAACGAAACCGTGCGAACCGAATCCGTGCGAAAATTTTGCCAATGTTGACGGAACATGCACGAATAAAAAGGACGGCTCTTTTGAGTGCGGCTGCATCGAAGGTTATTTCTGGGGACACTTGGGCTGCAAGAAATTAACTTTTGCAAATGTCTGCACCGGTCAGAACAAATGCTATTACGGAGATTACTATGATACGGACGCAATGCAGAGATGCCCTTCGGAAGACAGCGTTATCTACGGTCAGGATGCGCAGTATGCCGAACTCGGTTTCTGCGCACCAAGAAGATTCCGCCACAACGATGACGAAACTGTTACCGACAAAAATCTGGGAATAGAATGGACTGAAACTGTTCAGGGGCAGACTATGGCTTGGAACGAAGCGGATGAATACTGTAAAAATCTTGACCTTGCCGGGCATGACGACTGGCGCCTTCCCTTGCCGACAGAACTGCTGGCAGCCAATACAGACCGCGAATATCCCTCCTCTTTCTGGTCATCAGTTTCACAGAAAAACGATGATTCCTCAGCGTGGATCATGAATAAAGAGCACCGTCTTGAAAAAAGGAAAAAGGAAAACTCTTTCTGGGTTCACTGCGTCAGAGGAGAACCTATAAGCGAATATGCAGCTGAAACTCCTCTCAGGATCATTGAAATAAACAATACCGAAATCATTTCAGATACTGATACCCAGATTTTCTGGCAGGATGATTTTTCAAAGGAATACCGCTGGACAGAGGCTCTCACCTTCTGCGAACGCTCTACATTTGCGGGATTTTCAGACTGGCGGCTGCCTAACATAAACGAGCTTACTTCGCTGATAAACCACCGTAATTCCAGGGTTTCCGATTTTCCGATCCCGAAAGATCTGCTGGAAATCAATCCGAACTTCTGGACTTCGACAACGAACACCTATGCAACAGGGGAACCTCAGGCTTACGCAGTCAATCTGCAAAACGGAATCCAGACCGGCGTTCCGAAAGACTCCGGCACGACTAAGGCCAGAGCTTTGTGTATGAGGAACGAGCCTTGCAAAAAAGGTTTCTGGTGGAATGGCGAAAAATGCGTCGAAAACCCGTGCAAAGATGATCCGTGCAAAAACATGGAGCATTCAGACGGGATATGCGGAACCGAAGATTTCAAAGGCTACTTCTGCGGCTGCGACGAAAACTATTTCTGGGACGGCAAAGAGTGCGCCAAAAATCCCTGCGAGCCGAATCCTTGCGGAGATTACGAACATACGACCGGAGAATGCAGCGCTCCGAACCGTATCGCCTTTATATGCAGCTGCGAAGAAAGCTACTGGTGGTGGGGCAAAAATGACGGTTGTGTCAAAGAGCGTCCGCATCAGAGAAGAGTCTGCACAGGCCAGACGAAGTGCTACGACATGGAAAAAGAGATCGAGTGTCCGGCCGAGGGAGAAGATTTTTACGGCCAGGATGCCCAGTATGCCGCTATGGGATTCTGTGCTCCGCAGAATTATTCAGTTGACGATTCGTATGAGGACGAACCTATAGTAACAGACATAAACACAGGGCTTGATTGGCAGCAGAAATCAAAACCTGTCGATCACATTTCATGGAGCACAGCTCAAGCATACTGCGACAACCTTGATTACGGCGGTTACAGCGACTGGCGCCTTCCGACATTCTACGAACTGCAGACTTTGATCAATTATGACGGCAGCCCGACAATAGACACGAAATATTTTCCCGATACTCCGCCAGAAAACTTTA
>CACZFE010000059.1 GCA_902780365.1 uncultured Spirochaetales bacterium | reverse complement strand
GAACGCTCTGCTTTGAGTAGAGGTTCATTGCAGCATAACCGAAAGCGGTCTGGTTGTCTGCGTTGAAACCTTCTGCTTTGGTGAGAATCTGCTGGTTGAAGTAAAGCTCGCCCTTGATCTCGCCGGAAAATTTGACGGCAAGGCAGGAAAGAGTGTCTGTTCCTGCGATAAATGAGTTGTATTTCTCGTCATCGATCGGAAGAGCGCCGAGTTTCGCGACAGCAAGAGCCGTACGGAGCGAAGCAGCATCCTTTTTCTCAATGAATTCGTTTAAAAGCTGTTCGAAAGTCTCTTTCGTCGAGTCTCCCTGCATATTGTCGGCTTTTTCGCGGATTGCTTTTACAGCGACTCCAAGAAGTCTCTCGTCAAAAAGCTGCCAGAAGTTGATCAGATAAGGCGTATTAAAAGAGAAGTTCGCCTTGTTGTCTTTCGAAACGGGAATCGTGATACTGTCCGGAATAAGTTTGTAGTCTTTTGCTCCTTTTCTGAGGATAAAAACATACGCATCGCCTTTTTTGTAAGCATCTCTTTTGTAGCGGAGCCTGATTTTTTCGTTGTCAAGCCCTGATATTTCGATTTCTCCTGAAATATCACCTACATATGATTTTTCAACAGCGACTTTTGCTTTCGTTTTTCCACCTTGGATATACCTTCCGAGGATTATCGTGTCCGCACTTTCGACAGATTTGACAAAATTTTCGTCTTTCAACTGGACTTTATCGTCAAGCTCCGACTGCGCAAAAAGCGACGAACTAAAGAAAATTACCAATAAAAACAACACCTTAAACATGATATCACCCCCATTTTATGTAAGAACAAAATAAAATCCTTATTATTTATACAATAAAAAGAATTTTGTCAATAAAAAGAAAATCTGATTAGATTGTGTAAGTGTATTTGAAATCTATCTGACCGTCGTAGAACTGCGGGAAAGGACGTGACTTTATCGCATCGAGAATGCAGTCTCCGAAAAGCGATGACTGGTATTTTTCGGTCGTGAAATATGCGTCAAGGACAACTCCGCTTCCTGCGACGCGGACCATGAGTTCCATCGTTCCCATCATGTTGCGGTCGCCCTGCTCGTATCTGCTCTGATAGCACTGCGTGATGTCGGGGAGGAATTTGTTCATGTGCGAGGTCACATGCTTTGCCTCAAGTGTCGCAGGAAGATAATCCTCTCTGCCGGCCCAGGCTTTCTGAAGCGTTTCGAGGTCGGGCGGAGTCGTTACGAACTGCGTGTCTGCCGGTTTTGCCGGTCTTTTGATAAGGTCGCCTTCGACCTTTGCCTGACGTGCAATGAGTTCGACAATGCTCTTGAATTTGCGCTCTTCAGCATAACCGCGTGCCGTTTTACTTGTTTTGAAGTGGATTTTGTTGATGTCGGCTCTAAACTCGAGCAGAGTTTTTACGACTTTTTCGTGGCCGTTCATGCTCGCGAACATAAGCGCACTGACCCCGTCAACCGTGACGTCGTTGATCTTCGCGTTGTTGTAAAGAAGGAATCTGACCATTTCGTCGTGTCCGTAACGCGCAGCATCCATAAGCGGAGTCTCTTTGTATCTGTCGGAGTTGTTGACAGCCGCGCCCTTTTCGACGAGGAATTTCACAACTTCGAGGTTGCCCTTTTTTGCAGCCCATGAAAGCGGGGTTTCGTCGCGGTAGCCGTCCATGACATCGATATAAGCCTGCTTATCGACAAGCTTTTTGACCATTTCCATATTTCCGTTCCATGCTGCCCAGTGAAGCGGATAAACGCCGCTTTTGTTCTTTGAGTTCACATCGGCACCGGCTGCGAGAAACTTTTCGACAAGCGCCGTGTCGTTGAGTCTCGCCGCTTCGACAAAAGCTTCAGGATCATTGGAAACTTTAATGTTTTTCGAGGATTTGCCTTTTTTTTCGACCTGTGCGGTTTTGCCTTTTTCAGGCTGATCTCCCGTTTTTGTGTCGGAAGTTCCGCATGAAACAAAAACCACGAGAATAGCAAAGAAAAGTAAGCGAAAGATTTTCATAACTCCTCCTATTCGTAATGACATTATTCCGAAACAACCAGTTCCATTCTCTTTTTAACAAGCTGCGCGTTCTGAGAATCACCGTGCTTTTCAAAATATGAAAGCTGCAGAGCCAGATATTTCAGCGCCGCTTTTTTCCAGCCTTCTTTCGAAGCCGTTTTAAGCGCAATTTCGGCGGTTTCCGCATCGTAACAGTTCTTTTTCACAAGAAACGCCGCTTTTATAAGAAGCGTCGAAGGATCTTTTTCCGAAGAAAGTGCGGAATTCGCTTTTTCGGCACTGCAGTTCTGTGAAACCTCAAAAATATCGCGGTATTTCTTGGGCATATCATCCGCGTTGCGCGCTTTGTCAGAGACAAAATTGTAATATTCGATGTTCGCCTGATTTTTCAGAAGAGGAAGCATTTCGGCAGCTTCTGGGCAATCGGAATATTCAAGAAGCGCGAAATCCGTCACGCACTTCGTCAGATAAGCTTTCACTATTTCATCAGGATCGACCGTCATCCTGAAATCTTCGAGCATTTTATCGAAATATTTCGAAGCGTAGCTTTCATTTCCGATAAAACTGCTTTCGATGAAGTTCGCGGTATCTGCCGCCGCGTTCTGTCTCCATGCCGGGATATGCCCCGCGCCGCATGAAACCAGAAGAAAAAGCGCTGAAACAAAAAGAAAAATTCTCATCACGGCAGCTTTATCTCCTTATCCTGAGTCGTAGGCAGCACTCTGCGGACGTCTTTGACCATCGAATTTACAGAATTGATTATCGAATCGAGATCCTTTCTGAGGACATCCATATCCTTCGTTCCTTCCTGAAGGTTCTCGCCCGATTTGATGAGGGAAGCAATCAGAATGTCGAGATCGGCCATTTTTTTGTTCACGTCCTCGACTATCAGATTGACTTTGGAAAGCGTTCCATCGTCGCCCAGGATCTGGTCGTCGGCCTTTACAAGCGTTTTGTTGGCGTTGCTGACCAGAGTTTCGATCTCGCCCAGAGAGTTGTTCAGGTGCGCGACACCTTCGCGGAACTGCGCCGCAGCCGCCTTGTCGCCCGCCATCATTTCGATTATACCGCGTTTCTGCGCCAGATCGTTGGTGATCTTCTCGACATGGACAAGCGTTTTATTGAGATGGCTTTCCTCGTCGGTGAGTTTTTTGAGATTCGTGGCGATATCGTCGATTTTTTCGACCATCGGCTGAAGTTTTTTGATGACCTCGTTGATGTCGTCGACCATTTTTGTCTCAAAAACATAGTCTCGTTCAGCCCTTGGCTCGTTAAGATTCGGTGTCGTAACGATGAATCTGGAAGAACCGATAAGCGGCCTTTCAAGCGTAAAAACAGAACTTTTGTTGATGCGTGAAGCGTGCTCCTCCGGCACTTTGACGAGAACAAGGACCGTCCCCTTGTCGTCAAGCTCGAATTTTTCGACTTTTCCGATTTCGAAACCCGAGAAAAGAAGCGGCATACCTTCGCTGATACCCTCGCCTGTAGCGGACGAAAGGGTGAAATAGAGATGGTTCGTGAAGACATTTTTCCTGACCAGAATAAATGCGACAGACACCGCTATCATCAACACCGACAAAAGCAGGAACAAACCGACTCTGAAATTAGCGGAACTCTTCAAAACCCACCTGAAAAAGCGAAGTTAAAACAAAAAAGCCGAAATATTATAAGGATAAGTGAAATTAAGTAAAATTTTAAGCGATTTTTTCGTAAAATCAGCGGACTGTTTTAAGGAATTCCTCAAAATACTTTATGAAAGTCTCGTTCTGCTCTTTGAGACCGATCGAAAGTCTGAGCCAGTTCGGGAAACCGTAATTCGCAACCGGTCTGACGATTACGCCTTTGTGAAGCAGGTAGTCGTAACAGTCGCGGCCGGAAGTCTGCGCTTCGCCTACTTTGAAAAGCATGAAGTTGCCCTGCGTCGGAAGGTATTCGATGCCGAGTCTCGTAAATTCCTTGTAGAGATACTCCTTCCCTTCCTTGTTGACTTTGATCGCGTTTTTCAGGTAATCGGTATCCTTGAAAGCGGCAATTCCTGCGACCTGAGCGAGAAGGTTCGTATTGAAAGGTTCTCTTACGCGGTTCATATAGTCAACGATTTCAGGAGTCGAAATCGCGTAACCCAATCTGATCCCGCTGAGTCCGAAAGCTTTTGAAAGCGTTCTGCAGATTATCATGTTCGGGTGCATGTTCCTGTAGTCAAAACCGTTCGGATAGTCGGGAGCATCGGCGAAATCGAAGTAAGCCTCGTCAACTACGAGAACGACTTCCTGAGGAACCGTTTTAAGAAGTTTTTCGAACTTTTCTTTCGTGTAATAGGTTCCGGTCGGGTTGTTCGGGTTGATGAGGCAGATCATCTTTGTTTTCGGCGTTACGGCCGCGATGAGCCCGTCGATATCGACAACGTGTTCCTTCGTCTGCGGAACGAGTTTCATTTTGATGTCGGCAGCCTTGAGAATGAGTTCGTAAGCGACAAAACCCTGCTCCGAAAGAACTACTTCCTCGTCGCCTTTGATGAGAGTCCTTATCGCAATGTCAATGACCTCGTTAGAGCCGTTTCCGACAAAAACCTCTTCGAATTTGATCTCTTCACCTTTGGTTTTGTGGTATTCAACTATCGCGTGATGCCTGTCGGGTTTTCGTTGCTTGCAAGTTTGATCGCAGAGGTCAGACCGAGCTCCCTTTCGACTTCCGAAATAGGTTTACCTGGTTTGTAAGGGGAAATAGCTTTGATGTTGTCACCGACTTTTACCATGTCTCTCTCCTATCTGAAATTGTTAAAACAGCCAGACTGCCTGCATAAATCGCACAAAAACGACCGGAAAACAAGTTATTTTCCGCTGTTTATGATTTTTTCGAACTCTTCGTAGGTGTGTTTGCCAGAAATCGTCTCGATAACCTTCCCGTTTTCGTCGGCAAGGACCATGTAAGGCATGATCACGCCCGATTCAGCAAGCGATTCCGGAGCCTGCAGGACATCAAACTGCGCGTTTTTGTCCGCGATGATCTTTTTGATCTTTCCCGGCATAGGGTCAACGCTTACCGAAAGGATCTTCAGAGTCTTTTTTCCGTCTTCATACTCTTTTTTCAGCCTGTTGAGCTCAGGAAACATCGCAATGCAGGGCTCGCACCAGCTTGCCCAGAAATCGACGAGTATCCTCTTTCCTTTGAAATCGCCGAATTTCACCTTTTCGCCGCTTTTGATAGAGACCATCTCGAACGCATGGATGTTTTTCCCTTTTTCAAAATCTTCGCCCAAAATCTCGTTTTCAAGCCCTTTGACTTCGATCTCATCCTCTGTTTTCGCGGTTTCCGCAGGTTTTACCGGCTCAGCTTTTTCCGCAGTCTGAGCCTCTTTTTTCGCCTCGTTGCAGGCAATAAAAAACATAAAAACAAAACCTAAAAGCACGATTTTTTTCATCTTTTTCTCCATCATTTTTTATCAGGAATTTTTTTCACGCAGAAAGTGCCTTTCACCGATTTAAGGCAGATGTGATCAGCCGGGCATGTCGAGTCGTCGCCCTCCTTGCACCCCTCGATGACGCAGTAACCAGTCTCTTTTATTTTCGGGTGCATTTTCGCTATCCACGGCAGGCATTTAGCCCCTTTGCAGCAGTCGTCGCTGCTTTTGCACTGCTTGTCGTAACACGCAGGCCACGCCTCGTCGGCAGCAAGCTGCACCGACAACAGGATCATAAAGAAAACAACCGCAAATTTTCTCATTTTTCCCTCTAAAATCAAAATCCGTGCGATTATATTTTTAGCAGAACCCTTTGCAAGTTATAAAGAAACCGTTATCTCACACATTTTACACTATGGAGCTCCCATTTGTCTTCCCGTTCGATCTTTCCACTCTTTAAGTCCACACACCACGCTTCGTTGTCATAATATGAATAGTCATAATAATCGTCATCATCCTCGTCATAATCACGCACTTTTCTCAAACAATCATCAGTTGTTGCAATATTGGTAGTGGAACTCCAGAGGAAAGAATCCATTACATCCATATCAGGGAAATAAGTGGCCATATCCGATTTTCCATAGTTTACAAGTGAAAAAAGCTCGTTTCTGTTCGGCAGTCTCCAGTCTGAATAACCTGCATATTCAAGGTTTTCGCAGTAGGCAAGAGCGTCAGCCCAATCCAGCCATGACGGAGCGCTTGACTTCTGCCAGATCAGATCAGTCGCAGGGTCTTCTACTATTTTCTCTCCGTTGTTTTTCGATATTTCAAACTTTGAAGAATGCTCCTGTTTTTCTCCTTTCACACACATAAAATCTATCTCATACCCGGTGGATCTTACTTCGACCATACCGATCCAAACCGCCAGAACATTTTCTCCGTACAAAGTCCCTGACATAAGGCGGTAAGCGCTTATTCCCAACTCAGACCAGAATTCAGGACCGCTGTAATCGTTTGTATCGACAAGGTTCACAAGTTCCCATATCTCGGGCAGCCGCCATCCCTCTCCGACATTTTCGCAGTACGCTTTTGCATCCTCGTACTTCAGCTGTTTTTCAGTTGAGATCCATTTAAGACCTGAAGCATGTTCGGTTATAATTCCTGATGATGAAGTAAAATCGAGCTGCGTGCAGGTTTTGCCGGCATACTGGGAATCCTGGCCAAAAAGCTCGGCTCCTTCTTCGGCACAGGGCATTTCGAACTCTTTTGCCCATTTACTCGGTGATTTATAGTTTTCTTCGTTGTAGCAGAGCTTCTGCCCCGTGCAGATATTTTTTGAAACATCGACTTTTTCGCACTTTTTGCCGTTTATCCGATAACCGTCCTTACATTCGCAGGTATAAGTTTTCAGGTCTTCTGCAATACACTTTTCTCCACCTTCGCACGAATCGGCTTTGCATGGGCTTGTACACTTTTTTCCGTCCCAGAAAAAACCTTCAGCGCAGGCGCAGCGGTATCTTTTCGCACTTTTCGGGAAACACTCGTCCAAAGCGTTTTCCACATCTTTGCACGGATCAGATCTGCACGGATCTTCGACGCATCCTTCGCCGTTCCAGAAAAAGCCGTCGTCGCAAAGTCCGCCGCCTCTGACGCAGAAAGTTCCGTATTCTATATTTTTTTCCCGGGTTTCGGTGTAGCCGCCGAGCGCCGAAAATGTATAAGCTTCTTCAGGGGAACCGATTTTTGTCGAAGAAGACCAGAAAAGATAAGGATAGTCGGTGATTTCCACCGCAAATCTTCTGATTTCGTAATTATACATCGTGAAAAGTTCGTTTATGCTCGGCAGTCTCCAGTCGCTGAAACCAGCATATTCAAGATTTTCGCAGTAGGAAAGAGCTTCTTCCCAGTTTTTTTCCGTCTCAAGATTTTTCTGCCACAGCAATTTGTAACGGGATCCTTCCAGGACCTCGTCTCCGGCTATACTTTTCGTTACAAGCAATGAATAAGTATCATACTTTTCGCCCCGGACACAACGCAGGATGTGTGTCTTATCCTGCTGTGCAATAGTTGTTTCGACATCGTATACGGACCCCTCTCCTGAATCGTTGTGGTCTTTGATAATATACGGGTAATAATTGCCCGAATAGTCGGAATAATCCATTGATGAAGTCCAAAAATAAAGATCATCGGAACTGTTCTGCCGATATTCAAAACCGCTTTCTGCCGCCTCCTCATCGTTCAATCCGGCAATAGTAAAAGCTTCCGGAAGAGTGGGAAGCCGCCAGTCACTGAAGCCGCCGTATTCAAGATTTTTGCAGAAATCAGAGGCCTCATTCCAAGTTTTTTCGGGGAAAAATGAAGATGTCCACTCAAGTCCGGTATAGTTGTCAATTGTCACTTTTTCGTTTTCCACATCTGACTTTACCGAAAAATGTCTTTTAGTGCAGAAGCCGCGCTTTGAATACTGCGCATCCTGACCATAAAATTTTTCTCCGTATTCAGGACAAACTATTTCGCCTTCGTTATCATAACACAAATCGAAGTTCCGGCACACAAAGGCTTCATTCGTCGCAGGATAAACAGGATAATCTTCGTCTTCGGTTTCTTCTTCATCTTCGTCTTTTCCGCTCTCTCCGTGCAGACTGTCATCATCGTTTCCTTCCGGAAGTTTACCTCCCGAAGAAGAATTGCCACAACCTGCGGTCATAAAAACCGCAGCAACAAAAATAATCAAAATGATGATTTTTTTCATTTTTTCTCCAATAAAATCAAAAACACCGGAATTTTAAAGAAAATCAGGAAAAAAACAACATTCGCGCCGTGTCGAGATTACGCAATAACGATATCTCGGTATATCGACAAGATTGGCGGCGCGGCGATTGAAAAAAATTCCCGCAACGCAGAACAAAAAAAAAGCCCCGGCGGACCGGGGCTGGAAAGTGGATCAAGCTTGAATCAACTACTTGACTTCTTCGATTTTTACGCTCTTGTCAATGTAGTGAGTGTGAAGCTGTTCGTGTGCGAGATGGCTGTTCGGCTCACCGTAGTACTCTTTGTAAATTGCGATGATATCCGGGTTCTCGTGAGACTTTCTGATCGGTTTGCCAGCGTCTTCACGGTAGGTAGCTTCCATACGTTTTGCGATGATTTCGCCGTTGCCGTGATGGTAGGGCTGACCTGCGCCGCCGATGCAGCCGCCTGTGCAAGCCATGACTTCGATGAAGTGATAGCCGTTCGGGTTGCCGGCGCGTACTTCTTCCATGAGTTTGCGTGCATTGCCGAGGCCGTAGCATACAGCGACTTTAACAGGAAGACCGTCAACGTCAATGACAGCTTCTTTGAGGCCTTCAAGACCACGAACTTCCATGAAGTCGACTTTCGGAAGGGTCTTGCCGGTATGAACTTCGTAAGCGGTACGAAGAGCAGCTTCCATAACGCCGCCTGTTGCTCCGAAGATAACAGCTGCACCTGTGGACTGTCCGAGCGGAGAATCGAAATCCTCTTCCGGAAGTTCTTTGAGGTCGATGTTGTACTGTTTGATCATGTGAGCGAGCTCGCGTGTTGTCAGCGAGAAATCGACATCCTGATCTTTGCCGTTTCCGAGTTCAGGACGTGCAACTTCGCTCTTCTTAGCAAGGCACGGCATGATGGAAACAACGACCATATCTTCACGTTTTACGCCGATTTTGTTAGCGAAGTAGTTCTTTGCGACTGCGCCGAACATACCCTGCGGAGATTTAGCGGTTGACGGGTAGTCAAGAAGATCCGGGAAATTCTTCTCATAGAATGTTACCCATGCCGGGCAGCATGATGTGAAGAGCGGAAGTTTGACATCTTTGTCGCCAGCGAGGAATTTCTTTACACGGCCGAGGAACTCAGTTCCTTCTTCCATGATGGTAAGGTCAGCAGACCAGTCGGTATCGAATACATAGTTGAAGCCGAGTCTTCTAAGAGCTGCAGCCATTTTGCCGGTAACGATCGTTCCGGGTTCCATGCCGAACTCTTCGCCGAGAGCGACTCTGACTGCCGGAGCTGTCTGAACGACAACTGTCTTGGTCGGGTCGTTGAGAGCTTTTACTACATCGCCGATGTTGTCAACGAGTGTAAGAGCACCTACCGGGCAAACCTGGACACACTGTCCGCAGTTTACACATGAGGATTCGCCGAGAGCAGCTTCGAATGCCGGAGCTACAACTGCCGGGAAACCGCGGTGAACAGCCGAAAGAGCACCGACGCTCTGGATGTTCGAGCACATCGATTCGCAGCGGCGGCACATGATGCATTTGTCTACATCACGGTAAACCGAAAGGGTGCTGTCCTTTTTGTATGTCGACTGGATACCTTTGAACGGGATCTCGCGGATACCGAGTGTTGCTGCGAGGCTCTGAAGTTCGCAGTCACCCGATTTCGCGCACTGGAGACAATCATTCGGATGGTCGGAAAGAAGAAGTTCTACGATTGTCTTTCTTGCGTTGAGAACTCTTGCGGATGTCGTTTTGATGACCATACCGTCTCTAACGTCCGTAGCACAAGCAGGAACGAGGTTTCCTTTTCCGCCTTCCATTTCGACGACACAGACACGGCAGGAAGCGGGCTTGTTTACAAAGTTGATCGGTTTAAGATTCATGTGGCAGAGCGTCGGGATTTTGATGCCGTTTCTTTTTGCGGCTTCAAGAACCGTTATTCCGTTCTCGACTTCGTAAACTCTACCGTCGATTGTAATTTTTATCATATCCATGTGTTTCTCCTTTGCCTACTGTTTGCTAATTGCGCCAAATTTACATGTATCGATGCAGGTTCCGCATTTGATACATTTTTCCTGGTCGATCGTCTGAGGCTGTTTTACAACGCCGGTAATTGCGTTGACCGGGCACTTTCTTGCGCATGCCGTGCAGCCTATGCACTTCTCAGGATTGATGACATAGCTGAGAAGGTCTTTGCACTGTCCAGCCGGGCATTTTTTGTCTTTTACGTGAGCAAGGTACTCATCGTAGAAGTTGTCAAGAGTAGAAATAACAGGGTTCGGAGCCGTCTGACCAAGTCCGCAGAGAGCGGTGTCTTTGATGACGTTTGCAAGATTCTTGAGGGTATCAAGATCTTCCATAGTTCCGTTGCCTTTGATTATCTTGTCGAGGATCTCGTTCATTCTCTTGTTGCCGACACGGCACGGAGTGCATTTGCCGCAGGATTCGTCGACTGTGAAGTCGAGGTAGAATTTTGCGATCGAAACCATGCAGTTGTCTTCGTCCATAACGATCATACCGCCGGAACCCATGATCGATTTAGCCGCAGCAAGGCTCTCGTAGTCAACCGGAGTGTCAAGGTGTTTTTCTGTCAGGCAGCCGCCCGAAGGTCCTCCGGTCTGAACAGCTTTGAATTTTTTGCCGCCTTTGATTCCGCCGCCGATTTCATAAATGATCTCGCGGAGAGTCGTTCCCATCGGAACTTCGATAAGACCGACGTTGTTGATCTTGCCGGCAAGCGCGAAAACCTTCGTACCTTTCGATTTTTCGGTTCCGATCTTGCTGAACCAGTCAGCGCCCTTGAGGTAGATGACAGGAACGTTTGCGAAAGTTTCAACGTTGTTTACGTTGGAGGGCATTCCGTTGTAGCCTTTTACAGCCGGGAACGGAGGTTTGATCGTCGGTTCGCCTCTCTGGCCTTCCATCGAGTGGATAAGAGCTGTTTCTTCGCCGCATACGAATGCGCCTGCGCCGTATCTGAGCTCGATGTCGAACTCGAAACCGGTTCCCATGATGTCTTTGCCGAGAAGACCGTATTCACGAGCCTGGTCGATAGCGATCTGAAGTCTTCTGATTGCAAGCGGATATTCAGCTCTGATGTAAACAAGACCTTTCGTTGCGCCGATGCAGTATCCGCAGATAGCCATAGCTTCGATGATCGAGTGCGGGTCGCCTTCGAGTATCGATCTGTCCATGAATGCACCAGGGTCGCCTTCGTCAGCGTTGCAGATGACGTATTTCTGTTCAGCGTTCGGAACGAGTGTTCTTGCAAGTTCCCATTTTTTGCCGGTCGGGAAACCTGCGCCGCCTCTGCCGCGCAGACCTGACTTCTTCATTTCTTCGATAGCCTGTTCCGGAGTCATTTCGGAAAGGACTTTGCCGAGAGCAGCATAGCCGTCTCTTGCGATGTATTCACGGATGTCTTCGGGGTTGATGAAACCGCAGTTTCTGAGAGCGACTCTCATCTGCTTCTTGTAGAAACCCATGTGTTTTGAATCGGCGATGTGAGCGTTTGCTTTCGGGTCGGTGTAGAGAAGTCTCTCGACCTTTCTACCTTTAATAATGTGTTCATTTACGATGTTCTCGACATCTTCTTCCTTGACCTGAACGTAGAAAGTATTGTCGGGAAGTATTTTAACGATGGGGCCTTTTTCGCAGAAGCCGAAGCAGCCTGTTGTGATGACCTGTACATCGTTGATGTTCTTTTCTTTAAGAACGGCTTCGAATTTTCTTACTATGCCTGCGCTGTTCGAAGCTTTGCAGCCTGTACCGCCGCAGCAGAGAATATGAAATCTGTAATGTGTCATGCTCAAACTCCCTTATTTAACCGTTTCGTAATTAACCGGGATGATACCTTCTACGAGCTCGCCGTTCTTGATGTATTTTTCAAGAATTTCGCTAGCTTTTTCGACATTTACATGACCGAAAACGATAGGATCTTTGCCGGGAAGTTTAACTTCGATCGTCGGTTCTGCATAGCAGTATCCCATGCAGCCTGTCTGGGTTACAACCGCCTTGATTCCCTGTTTGTCGAGTTCTTCAAGGTAGAAATCCATAACTTCTTTAGCGCCGCTTGCGATTCCGCATGTAGCCATAGCGACTTTGATCTGGATAAGGGAATCGACATTGTCTCCGTTCTCTCTGAGAGAAACGGTGTTTTTGAATTCCGAGCTCATTTTTTTGAGATCAGCAAGTGATTTTACTGCCATTTTACCCTCCTACTTTCTGTATTCGTCAAGGATTGCTTTAACCTGATTCGGCGTTACGCGCGGATAAACTTTTTCGCCGATCAAAATAACCGGTGCAAGACCGCATGCGCCGACACATCTGAGGCAGTCAAGCGAGAAAAGACCGTCCGGGGTAACTTCGCCGGGCTTGATGCCAAGAATTCTTTCGACTTCGTGAAGGATGCCTTCTGCGCCTCTGACGTAGCAAGCCGTTCCAAGGCAGATCGAAATCGGATGTTTTCCCTTCGGAACCATTGTGAAGAACGAGTAGAATGAAACTACACCGTAAACCTTTGCGACCGGAACTTTAAGCTCTTCCGCGATGACCATCTGGACTTCTGCCGGAAGGTAACCGATCTTTTCCTGAGTCTTTTTAAGGACATTGATAAGCTGTCCTTTCTCGTAATTGAAAGAAGCGCAAACTTCTTTGATTTCTTTCAAATACTGAGAATTGATTTTAATCGTTGCCATACTAACAAGCCTCCTTGTCTGAAAATAAAGAAACTCTCAATTACTAATAAACCGCGGCGAAACATACAACAATAAAAGGGCGGCTGTCAACTTTAATTTTAAAAAATAATTTTAATAATTAAATCAATGATTTGCCGCTGACTTGCCGCCAACAATCTTGTCGTCGTTGTGCCGCCGTCGATATTTCGATATATCGATATTTCGACATTTCGAACAAGATTGGCGGCGTCGAAAAAAACGACCTTAATCGACTCCGATCTCTTTGAGATTTTCGTTGATCATTCCGATGAGATAGTTGATGACTTCGGGGCTTTGGATCGGCATTCCGTCAAGCGCCTCGTTGACTTCGTCGGTATCGAAAACATAGCTTTTGCCGTCTTTCGTGTGGGTGTAGACAAAGCGGATCTCGGGATTCGAAGCTACTGTCTGGACAAAAACCGCGGCGACGCTTCCCAGTATCGGCCTGTCGATGTTGTCGTGCTGCATCGTCGCCTTGATCACCGTTCCGACTCCGACTTCGGAAGTGATTTCGAGGTGTCCGCCGCTCTGCTCCGCCGTGTGTTTGAAAAGCGGGACTCCGAGCCCGACTTTTCGGGTGGTTCGGCTCGTCGTGAAGGGGTCTGTCACTTTTGCTAGAAGTTCAGGCGACATCCCGCAGCCGTCATCCTTGATTTCTATCGAATAGACATTTTTCACAGTGTCCTCGAAGATGTTGATATTTCGGCGAAACTTCTTTTTTTTTTTTTTAAAACAGACGCGATCTTTCCGATATCGCCCGGAATGTGGGCGTCGCTCGCCGTCGTGATGTTGAAACCCTTCACGAACGGATTTTCGGCGAGGAATTTTTCTCTCGTGATGTGCCTCGAAATCTCGACCGCGTCAGGTTTCAGGTCCGGCGGAATGAAACCGAGCTGCCCGAGAAGGCTGTTCACGGTCTTGTTGATGTGCGCCGGAATGAAGATCCCGCCGAGCGAGTGGACGAATTTTTCTGCCGCCTCGATATCCTGGTCTATTGCGGCGATAAGAAGATTTTCCTCTTCGTAAATTATCTCCTCAGCCTCGTTCACAACGACCTGGTATCCCATTTTTTCGGGATTGTTCGGCACTTTTATCAGGTGTTCGTCGAGATAATTCTGAAAAACCGCGAGTTTTTCGTCGTCTTCCATGAATGCAAGGCAGTGGATCTCCTCTTTCGTGTTGATCTCGGCGCCGCAGAGCACGAAAATCCCGTATTTTTTCGCCATGTCGCGGATGATCGTCGACTGCCTCGTCGAATTGTG